>CAYXRQ010000093.1:0-5900 GCA_964466765.1 uncultured Bifidobacterium sp.
TGCCCCACCCCGAGGTGCACACCTACGAGAAGCGCAAGGTGGAGGACCGCGACCGGTGGCTGGCGGGCATGCGCCGCCTGCAGTCGAAGGTCCTCGGCTGACGCCGGTGGCCGGCCGGGACTCCCCGGCTGACTGTCGGGCCACGGCCGCGCCGTAGTGTGCGGGGCATGGGAGTACGCCTCGATCCGTCCGACGAGTACATGCACGAACTGGGCCCCGAGTCCAACTTCAACGAGAGCATGTACATCAACTGCTTCGACCCTGCCACACGCATGGGCGGCTGGTTCCGCATGGGCAACCGCGCGAACGAGGGGTACGCAGAGATGACGATCTGCATCTACCTGCCCGACGGCAGCGTCGCTTTCATGTTCAAGCGCCCCGCGATCGAGAACAACGACGCACTCGACGCCGGCGGCCTCACCTGGACGATGGTCAAGCCGTTCGAGGAGCTGCGCATCGACTACTCGGGCAAGGTGTGCGTGCTCGCCGACCCGCACGACATGGCCGACCCGAAGGCCGCGTTCGCGAACAACCCGTTCGCGGAGTGCGAGGTCCACGTCACCTTCACCGGCCAGGGACGTGAGTCCATGTTCGGCGGCGAGCCGGACACGCCACACGAGGCTCCCGGCGAGGAGTTCGCGAAGGGCCACTACGAGCAGCTCGTGCAGGCGACCGGCTCCATCCGCGTGGGCGAGCAGGAGTTCGCGATGAACGGCTTCGGCCTGCGCGACCATTCGTGGGGTCCTCGCTACTGGCAGGCGCCGTGGTACTACCGCTGGCTCACCGCGAACTTCGGGGCCGACCTCGGCTTCATGGCGAGCCGCGTGGCGAAGAAGGACGGGCCGGGGTCGCGCGGTGGTTTCGTGTGGGACAGCGGTCGCATCCACCTCTGCGACGACGTGCAGATCAGCACCGTCACCGAGGGCACCGATGCCTACCACCAGAAGGTCACCGGCGTGATCCGCTCGTCCAAGTCAGACAGGGAGTGGGGATTCGAGGGAGAGGTGGCGAGCCTCATCCCGCTGCGCAACCGACGCCAGGACCCGGACGGCAACTGGTTGATGACGCGCATCAGCGAGGGCATGACGAAGTGGACGATCACCTCGGGTGAACACGAGGGCCGCACCGGCTTCGGGATGTCCGAGTACCTCGACCAGATCATCGACGGCCAACCCGTCGGAATCGCCGAGTAGCCCCAGCGCCCGGGGGCGCGGGCAGCGGGCCGCAACCGATAAGGCCGACCCACACCACCGTTACGGTGACCCTATGGGAAACCACCGTTCACTGCCCGCACACCGAGCCACGGGGCGACTGCGCAGACTCTGCGCCATCGTCCTTGCCGCGGCTGCGTCCGCCGTTCTCGTCGTTGCGGCATCGCCGTCCGTCGCGTCGGCCGACCCGTTCACCTACGTGGACGTCTCCACCGGGTACCACGCGGCCTGCGCCGTGACCAACGACGGCTCGGCCGTCTGCTGGGGATGGAACCAGGCTGGGTCCCTCGGCACGGCCGACACATCGGAAAAAGTCGCCACTCCCTCTCGCGTGCGCCTGCCCGACGGCCAGAGGTTCGCATCGATCGCCGCAGGCGAGTACTTCACCACCTGCGGCATCACCACCGCAGGTTCCGTCTACTGCTGGGGCCAGCACCACCTCGGCAGTTACTTCTCGCCCACGAGCACGTCCCCCGTCCGCACCGAGCTCCCGGCCGGGGTGCGCGCGCGCAGCATGGCGAACGGCGGCTCCATCGCGTGCGCCGTCTCCACCGCCGACGAACTGTGGTGCTGGGGCGACGTGCTCGACTTCGGCAACGGCAGCACGGAGGCAACCCGCACCCCGGAGCGAGTCCCCATGCCGGACGGCTCCGGCGTGCGCTCTGTCGACGTCGGCCCGGGCACGGCCTGCGCCGTCACCACCACGGAGCGCCTGTACTGCTGGGGATCCAACGGTGACGGCGAGACCGGCATCGGGTACGTCTCCAACAAGGTGAACCTCCCTGCGGCGGTGCTGCTCCCCTCCGGCGTCGTGCCCGCTTCGGTGTCCGTCGGACTGGGTCGCGTGTGCGCCCTCGACACCACCGGCACCGGGTGGTGCTGGGGTGACAATTACGAGGGCTCCTTCGGCGACGGCACGTACACCGACAGCCGCACCCCGCGCCGGGTCCTCACGCCGGGGGGCGAGGCACTCACCCAGCTGCAGACCGCGTGGTACCACACCTGCGGCATCGGCAGCTCCGGCACCACATGGTGCTGGGGCCGCGGTGGCTTCGGGGAGCTCGGCACCGGCACCACCCTCGGCGGCAGGACCTTCCGCCAGCCCGTGCTGCCGTCGGGAGTCACCCTGCGCACGGTTGCCACCGGTCTCGCCACCACCTGCGCGATCGACAACTCGTCGCGCGTCTGGTGCTGGACCGGCAGTGACTGGGGTGTCGCGGGCACGGGCGACCTGACAAAGTCCCTCTTCCCGCGGCTCACCGCACCGATCGGCTCGCCCACCGTCTCCGCGGCGGAGGCGCGCGAGACCGGGGCAGAGCACGCGGTGATACGCGCGAGCGTCAACCCGAACGGTTCGTCCACGACTTTCTACGTCGAGGTGTCCACGGACCCGCAGTTCACTGACACCACGCGTCACCCGGGCACCACGGTGCTCCAGGGCGGCCGCTACCTGCCCGTCGACATCGGCGTCAGGGTCACCGGGCTCGCCCCCCGCACCGTCCACCACGCCCGTGTCGTCGCAGTCAACGCGCACGGCACCGTCACCGGCGCCGCAGTCTCGTTCACCACGCTCGGGGCGGAGCCGTCATTCGGCACGGCGTCGTCCGGGGGAATCGGCGGCACCACCGCCCGCGCATCGGTCACCGTGGACCCGGGCTTGCTGCGCACTTCCGTGCACGCGGAGATCTCGGTGTCAGCCGACTTCGCCACGACGCAACGTGTCGACATGGAGGCGCTCACCAGCGGTGCGGCCGAGTCCCGCGAGGCGACCTTCGCCTCGCTCGCGCCGCGCACGGTGCACCACGTGCGTTTCGTCGCCACCAACAGGCTCGGCACGGTCACCTCGGCCACTCTCACGTTCACCACCCTCGGCTCCGAGCCCCGCGTGACCGGCACGACCGCAACATCCACGGCCCGGTCGGTCACCGTCGCAGCGAACGTCGCCGGCGGGGACCTCGCCGGCAGCGCCGTCGCCCACCTCTCCACCAGCGAGGACTTTGACGGTGCCGTGCAGGCCGGGACAGCAGAGTGGCCCGAGGGCCAGGACGCCTCGCCGACCTTCACCTTCCGTGATCTCGCCCCGCGCACGAAGTATTGGGTGCGAGTCACGGCCAGCAATGCGCTCGGCACGTCGACGGGAGAGTCCGTCAGCGTGCGCACCCGCGGGGGTGTGCCGGTGGTCGGCACGTTGACTGCCGCGACCACGGGCACCACGTCGGCAACGACAGAGGCAACCGTCGACGCCACGGGGCTCGTCACGTCCCTCACGGCCCAGGTCGCAACGGACAGTGCGTTCACCCAGGACCTGGACGAACACTTCATCGGGAGATTCTCCGGCGAGGGCGCCACGGCGCGCCGTCTCGTGCTCACGGACCTCGAGCCCGGCACCCGCTACCACGTCCGCTACGTCGCCTCGAACGACGCGGGCACCACCACGTCCGATGCAGTCTCCTTCGTCACCCCGCGGCCGGTCGGGGTCGAGATCAACAACGGCGACGACACCACATCAGACCCCGTCGTCACGTTGCGCATCACCGCCCCGCCGGGCGCCGTCGCGATGAGGCTCGCCGACAACCCGGCCATGCGCAACGCCCGGGTGCTGCCTGTCACGTCCACCCTCTCGTGGACATTCCCTCCCGCGTCGGGGTCACCCGCAACGCGCGGGGTGTGGGTCACGTTCCACCAGGAGGACGGACGGGCCTCGGCGCCCTACGGGGACACGATCCAGCTCGAGCCTCCGGCGGCAGACGAGCCCGGTGACGAACCTGTCGAGGACGAGCCCGTCGATGACGCCGCACCCGTGGTGGTCTCGGCACGCATCGTGAAGGTCTCCGCGAATGCGGTGGGCCGCACGTCGACAGCACGCACCAGGCTCTCCGTCTCGGGGCGTGACGCCTCGTCGGGGATCACTCAGGTCCAGATCCGCACCAAGACGGGCATCACCCGTCACAGTGTGTCGGCCAGCCGCACGCTCGCGAGGGTGTTCGCCTCCCCGTCCCCCACCGGTGTGTGGGTGCGCCTCGTGGATGCGGCAGGCAACGCCTCCAAGTGGGTGCGGGTGCGCGGCTGAGCGCAGCCGACGCGGGAATCAACCCCGCAACATCCAGCCGTCGATGAGACGGCGCGCAATCGAGATCGACCCGGGGATCATCGGGATGTCGTCGCGGCGGCACCACTTCGCGTCCATGATCTCCGTCTCGTCGAGCACGAGTTCGCCGGAGGCGTGGCGCGCGGTGAAGCCGAGCATCAACGAGTTCGGGAAGGGCCATGGCTGGCTCGCCACGTACGAGATGTCCGACACCGTGATGCCGACCTCCTCCAGCACCTCGCGGGCGACGGCCTGCTCCAGGTTCTCTCCCGGCTCCACGAAACCGGCGAGGCACGAGTAGAGGGGCATCGGGAAGTTGGTGCCCCGTGCGAGCAGTGCCTCCTCGTCGTCGCCCTCGCCCCGGGTGACGAGCGTGATGATCGCCGGCGAGAGCCGCGGGAACGCCATCAACCTGCACGACGGGCACCTGAACGCACGCTCGTTCGCGGCGAGTTCCGTGGGGGTGCCGCAGCGCCCGCAGAACCGG
This sequence comes from uncultured Bifidobacterium sp., assembly GCA_964466765.1. GTDB lineage: Bacteria > Actinomycetota > Acidimicrobiia > Acidimicrobiales > Ilumatobacteraceae > UBA2093. The sequence continues at coordinate 4,787 of CAYXRQ010000093.1, forward strand.
TGGGTGCGGGCCCACTCGACCAGTTGCACCGCGCGGCCCGCGATCGCCCAGTCGGTCTCGCTCACCCTCCCGAACAGCGAGTACAGGTCCGTCTCCGCCCCGAACGCCGGGTCCTCCCCTTCCGGCACGTCGATCCCCCAGCACGCCACGCTGCCGTGCATGCCGAGGAAGTGGTGGTCCCACCCGTCCTCCGCCGGCCTGTCGTCCACGAACACCTTCGTGCCGATGACGTGGATGTACCGGTGCCCGGAGGCCCCGGGGTGGACCGCAAGGCCGGGGACGAATGGGTCATGCTGCGCGCTCATCCCGACTGACGGTAGTTCGCGGGGGCGTGCGTAGGATGAGCCAATGGCAACCAGATCATCCAATGTCGTCATCGTCGACGCGGTCCGCACCACCATCGGCCGCCGCAACGGTGGACTCTCATCCCTCCATCCCGCCGAGGTCCTCGGCCTCGTCCAGAAGGGCATCGTCGACCGCACCGGCATCGACCCCGCCCAGATCGAGCAGGTCGTGGGCGGCTGCGTCAGCCAGGTCGGCGAGCAGGCGTTCAACGTCACCCGCACCGCATGGCTCGCCGCCGGGCTCCCGCTGACCACCGCCGCCACCACGGTGGACACCCAGTGCGGCTCGTCGCAGCAGGCCACCAGCCTCGCCGCCTCCCTCATCGGGTCCGGCGTCGTTGACGTCGCGCTCGCGTGCGGCGTCGAGGTCATGAGCCGCGTGCCGATCGGTGCGGGCGGCAAGAAGGAGCTCGGCCTCGGAGTGCCGATCCCGAAGACCTACTTCGGTCGGTACGAGATGACCTCCCAGTTCGAGGGTGCCGAGCGCATCGCGGACCATCGGGGCATCACCCGCGCCGACACCGACCTGTTCGGCTACAACTCGCAGGTGCGTGCCGCGCGCGCATGGGCTGAGGACCGTTTCGCCGGCCAGTACATCGAGGTCACCGCCCCGGACCGCGACGAGAACGGCAACGCCCTCGACACGATGCACACCGTCACCCGTGACGAGGGCATCCGCGAGACCACCCTCGAGAAGCTCTCCACGCTGAAGCCGGTCGCGCGCGAGAACGGCGTGCACGCCGCCGGCAACTCGTCGCAGATCTCGGACG
>CAYXRQ010000094.1:0-1796 GCA_964466765.1 uncultured Bifidobacterium sp.
CGGTTGCGGCGTCAGCCCTCCTCGGGAGGGCGCACGTCCCTGAACATCACGAGCAGCAGGACGTCATAGGTGATCTTGCACGCCGCGCAGATGATGAGCGGCCACCCGAAACCCGACGTGTCGAGCATCCACCCGGCCAGCACGGGTGGCAGGGCGGAGGCCAGGCTGCGGGGCACGTTGGTGATGCTCGCGGCCGCCGCGCGCTCGGACGGTGCGACGACCGCCATCACGTAGCTCGTGCGCACCGGCACGTCCATCTGGCTCAGCAGGCCGCGCAGCACGAAGAGGGTCATGGCCACCCACACGTTCGGCGACACGGCCACGAGCACGAGCAGCACGCTGGCGGGGATGTGGGTGAACACCATCGTGCGCACCAGGCCGATGCGCGCCGCGACCCGCACGGAGAGCAACGAGGAGAACGCCGACAGCACTCCGGTGGCGAAGAAGACCGACCCGAGCGACTCGACGGACAGTCCGAATCGGCCGAACACCCAGAGGGCGAAGATGGCCTGGGTGGCGAAGCCGCCGCCCAGGGAGTCCAGGCTGAAGAGGGCGGCGAGCCGCAGCACGATGCGGCGCGACCCCGGGCTGAGTGCCGCGCCGGCACTCCCGCCCCCGTCGACCGGCCGGGGCGAGAGGCGCGAGTACGCAGCGAGGAGCACGAACCCCGCGAGCCCGTAGAGCACGAAGGCTCCCTGGCGGCCCGTCTGGTCCGCGTGGCCGGTGCCCCTGGCCAGCCACACCGGGACGCCCGCGCAGAGCGCGCCGGCCGCACCCACCAGGCTGCCGAACAGGTTGTAACGGGCGAACACCGCCGTGCGGTCGGCGTCCGGCACTGTCCCGCTGAGGAGCGACTGCTCGAGCGGGAGGAACGGGCTCACGTCGCCCGCACTCGTGTTCATGGTGGTCACGACTCCGATGACGACGAGCGCAATGAACGAGCCGGAGAGCCCGAACGCGACCCCGGTCACGATCATCACTGCACAGGCCGCGCGCAGCAGGGTCACCTGGCCGTGGCGGTGCGCCACGCTGCCCGCTGCCAGCGTGAGGAGGGCGGAGCCGAGCAGTGACGCCGCGACGACCGTGCCGATCTGCACGCCGCTGAACCCGAGATGGATGAGGTACGCGGGGAGCACCACGAAGGCGATCCCGTCCACGAACGCCCGCGTGCTGCGGGCGAACACGATCACCCGTGCGTCGGCACCGGCGGACGCGGGGAGGACGGGCACTCCGTCAGTCTGTCAGGGAGGCGGCGAGCGCGGCCGACTCGCGCCGGCGGAGCTCCACGTTCACCTTCTGGCGCTCCAGCACCTGCTGGAGCGTCTGCACGGCCTGGGGGATGTCGTGCTCGGAGAAGAATGCCTGCACGGATGCCTCTGCGGTGTCGCTGTTCAGCATCTTCGCCGAGTCCACCATGCGCACGATCGTGTTCACGGGGAACTTCTCGTTCGCCTCCGCCCAGTGCTGCTGCACGATGGACCACGCGAGCTCGCCGTGGAAGCGGTTGGCGATGCAGCGGTTCAGCAGGAACGGCGCGTTCTGCGTCTTCACCTCGCCGCTGAAGGCCAGCTCGCACGTGCGGCGGACGAGGTCAGGGTCGTCGAACTCAGCGAGCGCGTAGAGCATGCGGATCTGCTCCTGCGGGGTGTCGGGGTTGCGGAAGCGCTCCAGCACCCACTCGTAGTCGTCCTCGTTGCCGATGGAGGCGACCACGGTGGTCGCCGCCGCGACGAGCTCCGGGTCGTTGCCGGGTGCGTCAGGGTGCAGGAGGATGTCGCGGCAGCGCCGCTGGGCCG
>CAYXRQ010000094.1:1896-5885 GCA_964466765.1 uncultured Bifidobacterium sp.
GCGGCGAAGTTGCCGGCGAAGGAGAGGAACCCGGGGGCAGGGAGATTGCCCGAGACCACCGCGTTCCAGGCGTCGTCCACCAGGTTGTAGCGCTCGATGATCTGCATGCCCGCCAGAACCTCGCCCGTGATGCGGCCGAGCAGCTCGGGCGAGTACGACACGCGGAAGAACCCGTTGCCCCCGGCGTTCACGATGACCGCGGCGGCCGGGTCGGCGAGCGGCATGCGCAGCTCGTCACCGGTCAGCAGCACCTTCGTCTCCGTCGCGCCGTTGCGCACGTGCACCGGCACGTTCCACAGCGTTGCGTCCGGCTCGTTGTCGAAGGTGAAACGGCACTGGGAGAGCACCAGGTCGCCGCCGTCGCGGCGGGCGGACACCAGGGGAAAGCCGGGCTGCCAGATGAAGCTGTCCATCAGCGCGCGCACGGGCACGATCTCGCCGCCGTCGGACGTGACGGTCTCCTCGATGGCGTCCCACAGGTCGCCCGTCTCGGTGTTCCCGTAGCTGTGCTTCTTCAGGTAGTGGCTGACGCCGGCGCGGAAGCGTTCCGCACCGAGGTACTGCTCCAGCATGCGCAGGATGGACCCGCCCTTCTGGTACGTGAGCACGTCGAACATCCCCTCGCAGTCGTCCGGCGCGTGCACGGGGAACTCCACGCTGCGGGTGCTGTGGAGGCTGTCGACCTCCATCGCCACGCTGCGCTCCAGGCCGAAGCTGGTCCAGCGCTTCCACTCCGGCGCGAACGCGTCGCATGCCGCGATCTCCATGAACGTGGCGAATGCCTCGTTCAGCCAGATGCCGTTCCACCAGCCCATGGTGACGAGGTCCCCGAACCACATGTGGGCCAGCTCGTGGGCGACCACGTCGGCGACCAGTTCCTGCTCGATCTGGGTGCTCGTCGCGGGGTCCACCAGCAGCAGCACCTCGCGGAACGTGATGAGCCCCAGGTTCTCCATGGCGCCGGCCGCGAAGTCGGGGAGGGCGACCATGTCCACCTTGTCGCTCGGGTAGGGGATGCCGTAGTAGGTGGCGAACCAGTCGAGTGCGAACGCACCGATCCTCATGCCGAACCCGGTCAGGTGGGCCTTGCCGGGCACGTGGATGATGCGCAGCGGCACGCCGTTCACCATCTGCGGCTCGGTCGCCTCGAGCGGGCCCACGATGAAGGCCACGAGGTACGTGGACATCGGCATGGTGTCCTTGAACCACACCCGCACCTTGCCGTTGCCGGCAGCCTCGCGGCGGGTCTCCGGGCCGTTCGACACCGCGAGCAGGCCCTCGTCCACCGTGAGGTCCACGGCGAACACGGCCTTCATGTCGGGCTCGTCGAAGCAGGGGAATGCCTTGCGGCAGTCGGTGGACTGCATCTGCGTGGTGGCGATGACGCGCTCGTTGCCGTCGTCGTCCCTGAACGTGCTGCGGTACCAGCCGCGCAGCTTGTCGTTCAGGACGCCGGTGAACGTGACAGTCACGTCCACAGGCCCCGCGACGACGTCCGCCTGGATGACCAGGCGCTCGGTGGCGTCGTGCAGGTGGAACCCGCACGCGGTGCCGTTCACCGTGACCGAGTGGATCTCCAGTTCCTTCGCGTTCAGCGCGATCTCGTCAGTCGCGCCGCTGGCCTCGCACGCGATGGTGACCGTGCCCGTGAAGCTCGCGGCCTGCAGGTCCGGCACCAGCGACAGTTCGTACCGGCGGGGGAGGACGGTGCGCGGGAGGCGGTGGGGGTTCTGCAGGTGGCTCACCGGGCAAAGGCTAACGCTGGTGCCGCCCGCGGCTACCGTGGGAAACCGTGCCGCGCAGCCATCCCTTCACCGCCCACGTCCCCGCCCTCACGAACAAGGAGGGCATCCGCTACGACGTCGTCGGCATCGGGAACGCGATCGTCGACGTGATCGCGATGGTGCCCGACGAGTTCCTCGGCAGCCAGGGCATGACGAAGGGCTCGATGGCGCTCATCGAGACCGACAGGGCACTGGAGCTGACCTCTTCGTTGCCGGGCGCGGTCCACACGAGCGGCGGTTCCGGCGCGAACACGATCGCAGGGATCGCCAGCCTCGGCGGCGACGTGGCCTTCATCGGGAAGGTCTCGCCAGACGACTTCGGCGGGATCTTCACCCGGGGGATGGCCGAGATCGGCGCCGACTTCCATTCCGGGTCCGCATCCGTGGACGTGCCCACGGCCCGCTCGATCGTGCTGGTGACGCCGGATGCCGAGCGCACGATGAACACCTATCTCGGCGTCAGCACCTTCCTCTCCCTCGACGATGTGGACCAGGACCTGGTCGAGTCGGCCGCAATCGTGTACCTGGAGGGCTACCTGTTCGACCGCGACGAGGCGAAGGCCGCCTTCCGTGACGCCGCGGCCCGCGCGCACGCGAAGGGGCGCGTGGTCGCGCTGACACTCAGTGACTCCTTCTGCGTGGACCGCCACAGGCAGGACTTCCGCGCGCTCGTGCGCGACGAGATCGACCTGCTGTTCGCCAACGAGGACGAACTGAAGTCGCTGTACGAGTGCGACGACTTCGACGACGCGGTGGCACTGCTCCGCCAGGACTGCCACATCGCGGCGGTGACGCGCAGCGAGAAGGGCAGCGTCATCGTGACCCGCGACGACATCCATGCGGTTCCCGCCGTGCCCGGGGTCAAGGTCGTCGACACGACCGGCGCCGGCGACCTCTTCGCCGCCGGGTTCCTGCGCGGGCTCACCCAGGGCAAGGACCTCACCTCGTGCGCCCGGATCGGCGCGATCGCCGCGGCCGAGGTCATCAGCCACGTGGGGCCGCGCCCGTTGGTGCCCCTGCGCGACCTGCTTCCCGACGACTTGCGCTGACCCCTGCGGCCCGGCCCTGTCTCGCCCCCGTGCGGTCACACCGGGCGTGTCCGTAGCCTTGGGCCCATGAGCGACACATCAGGCCTCACGGTCCTCGGCAAGACGGTGCAGCACCCCATCGAGCACGTGGAGGTGTTCCCCGCACCCGCGAACGTCACCGAGGTGGCCTTCGAGACCGAGGAGCTCATGTCGATGTGCCCCGTCACCAACCAGCCCGACATCTCGGGGCTGACCATCGAGTACGTGCCGGACAGGTTCTGCGTGGAGTCGAAGAGCCTGAAGCTCTACCTGTGGGGCTTCCGCGACCGTGCGGTGTTCGCGGAGGCGCTCGCCGCCGAGATCGCCGGCGAGATCATGCACACCGCCAAGCCGCACCGCGTCCGCGTGGAGCTGGTGCAGCAACCGCGCGGCGGCATCACCGTGAGTGCGGTGGCCGAGCTCACGAAATAGCGCGCGCCGTCGCTGCTTCCGGCCGCGCACGTTGATCCCGGCGGGCCGTCACTGCTTCCGGCCGCGCTCCATGATCCTCGCGCGGCGCTCGGCCACCTTCTCCGTGGCGAAGTGCATCCGTCGCCACTGCGCGCCCACGGCAGCCTCGTTCTCCCACGCCTCGGTCTCGGCAGAGTACTCCTTGTAGGTCTGGAGCATCCTGCGCACGCCGTCGCGCTCGTTCCCGATGATGTCGGCCGCGATGAGGCGCGTGAAGGGCAGCAGGTCCCCGTGGGGCACCACGTGGTTGACCAGACCGAATGCGAGAGCCTCCTCGGCCCCCATGAAGTTCCCCGTGAGGCTCATCTCGCGTGCGCGCCGCACGCCGATCGCCTGGGGGAGCAGCACGGTGAGGCCCCACCCTGGCATCACGCCGACGCGGGAGTGGGTGTCCCCGAACTTGGCGTTCTCCGAGGCGATGAGGAAGTCGCAGTTCAGCGCCAGCTCGAAACCGCCCGTGATCGCCACGCCGTTGACAGCACCGATGAGCGGCTTCGTCAGCGCGGGGAACGGCCCGCGCACGCCCGTGGAGTTCGTGCCGCCGTCTGCACCCGTGCCGCGCAGGTTGTCGCCGGAGTCACCGAGCTGCTTCAGGTCCAGGCCCGCGCAGAACGCGGGGTCCGCGCCGGTGAGGATGATGACGTCGACCGCGTCATCGGCCTCTGCC
>CAYXRQ010000095.1:0-5853 GCA_964466765.1 uncultured Bifidobacterium sp.
ATGACCAAATGCTAAAAGAAAAAATTAAATCTCGGTGCGTTCTCCCGCGCCAAGGACGACTGGGTCCTGTGCACCCTCGCACGGGTCGACGGCAAGCTCCACGGGGTCACGTTCTCGACCCTCGAGCGCATCGGCGGCACGCCGTGCGTCCTCATCGGGCTGATGACCGTGAAGCGCTCCTCGAAGCGCGACCAGGTGCTGAAGGGCCTGATGGGCGAGGCGTACCACCGTGCGCTCATGGCCTTCCCCGACGAGGACGTGGTCGTCGGATCGCGCTTCGCCGCGGCTGACGGCGTCGAGGCGTTCAAGTCCCTCACCGAGATCATCCCGCGGAACGGCCACAGGGCCGTCGGTGAGGAGCGGGCGTGGGGCCGCAGGCTCGCCAAGAGGTTCGGGGTCGACGCCAACTACGACGAGAAGTCCTTCGTGGTCAAGCAGGGCGGCCAGTCGGGGTTCATCGACCACGAGTCGTCGAAGCCCGACAAGATCCCCGCCGACATCACCGGGCTGTTCACGGACGTCAACGCGAAGAAGGGCGGGGTGCTCATCGTCCACGGGTGGTCGATGGCCGAGAGCCTCGTCAAGCTCGGCGCCCGCTCCTAGCACGTGGACTTCTCCGAGGTCGTCCGCACGCGGCGGATGACGCGCGACTTCACCGGCGATCCTGTCGAACGGGCGGTCGTGGAGAGATGCCTCGACCTGGCCGTGCGCTCCCCGAGCGCCGGCAAGACGCAGGGCTGGCGAATCGTCGGTCTGCTCGGCGCTGACACCGCCAGCTACTGGGACGCTGCGCTCCCTGCCGGCTCGCGCACGTCGTTCGCGTTCCCGGGCCTCCTGCGCGCCGCATTCGTCGGTGTCGTCACGGTGTCACCCTCTGCGTACGTGCAGCGGTACTCGGAACCCGACAAGGAGCGCACCGGGCTCGGCCAGGGGCGCGCGGCGTGGCCCGTGCCCTACTGGACCGTCGACGGTGCGATGGCCACCATGACGTTCCTCCACGCGCTCCACGACGAGGGACTTGGCGCACTGTTCTTCGCTGTGGCCCGCGAGAACGACGTGCGGGCGGCTCTCGGCATCCCGGCAGACGTGGAGGTCATCGGTGCGGTCGCCGCTGGACACCCGACCGACGGGCCCGTGCGCAGGGGCGCGAGCGCGTCGCGGCGCGCCAGGACCGGCGCCGAGGCCGTCACCTGGGGACGCTGGGCCTGAGACGCTCGGCGAGCTCCGCCGGCGTCGCGGCAGGTGCGAGGCACACGTAGCCGGAGCACACGTACGCGAGTCCCTCCTCGCGGCCATCCCATAGCGGTCCTTCCATGGGGGCACCGTGGGCGACGACGGCGTGCGGACGCCAGGCGGCGCAGTACTCGCGGAGCATGGCGGGCTGGTGGCCGGGGATCACGACTTCCGTCGCGCCGGCAGCGTCGAACTCGAAGGCCCACATCGCGTGGGAGAAGGCTGACGGTGCCTGCGGGGCGACCCGGGCGATGAGCCGCAGGATCGAGCGTGCCCGTTCGGCGAGGTCGGCGTCGCCGGTAAGGGCCGAGAGCCGCAGGAACGCGAGCGCCGCCGTGGAGTTGGCGGACGGTGTCGCGTTGTCCATGAGGTCCTTCTGGCGCGCGATCAGCTGCTCGCCGTCGTGGGACGTGGTGAACAACCCGCCGTGCGCCTCGTCCCAGTGCCCCGCCACGAGATCCCGTGCAGTCTCGCCGGCGCGCAGCAGCCATGACTCGTTCCCGGTGAGCTCGTAGAGACGCGTGAACGCATCGACGAGGTGTGCGAGGTCTTGTGCAAGCGCACGGTGGCGCGCCTGCGGGACGGCGGTCGCCTGCCAGCTGCGCCGCCACGTGCCGTCGTCGCCGCGGAGGTGCTCGAGGAGGAACACGCCGTTCGCGACGGCAGCCGCCTTCCACCTGTCGTTCCCGGCGAGGAGCGCGGCCTCGGCGAGGGTGGAGAGGAACATCGCGTTCCACTCCGTGAGGACCTTGTCGTCGAGGCCCGGTCGGGGGCGCTCCGAGCGTGCGGCGTCGAGAGTCCGCCTGCACCTCTCGATGACGTCGGGCCGGCCGATGTCGGGGCGCGCGTGGATGCGGTTCGGGATCGACCTGCCCTCGAAGTTCCCCTCCTCGGTGATCCCCCAGAAGGCACATGCGTCGTCGGCCCACTCCCCGAGGACCTCCCGAACCTCGTCCGGGGTCCACGTGTAGAACGCCCCCTCCTCGCTGTGGCCGTGCGCGTCGAGCGAGTCGGCGTCCTCGGCGCTGAAGAAACCGCCCAGCGGGTGGCGCATGCTGGCGAGCACATAGTCGATCGTCTCGCTCGCGACCTGGAAGTGGCGCGCGTGCCCGAGCGCCTTCCATGCGTGCACGTACGCGCGGCCGAGGAGTGCCTGGTCGTAGAGCATCTTCTCGAAGTGGGGGACGAGCCACCGCTCGTCGACGCTGTACCGGGCGAAACCGCCGCCGATCTGGTCGTACATGCCGCCGCACGCCATCGCGTCGAGGGAGGTGGTCACCATCGAGCGGAGCGCGTCGCCACCGCCTGCGAGGTGCCCGCGGAGGAGGAGGTCCAGCGAGAAGGTGCCGGGGAACTTCGGTGCGCCGCCGAAGCCGCCCCACCTGCTGTCGAACCTGGCGGTGAGGTCGTCGACGGCCGCCGAGACGAGCGCCCCGGCATCGAAACCGTCGGCCGGCGGGAGTGCGGCCGTGCGGCCGACGACCTCCACCAGTGCGTCGATGTTCTGCTGCAGTTCGCCGCGCTTGTTCCTCCATGCGTCGTCGACCGCGGCGAGGAGCCGGAGGAAGGACTCGCGCGGGTAGTAGGTGCCGCCGAAGAAGGGTTCCCCGTCCGGGGTGAGGAACACGGTCATCGGCCACCCGCCGCGGCCGGTCATCGCCTGCACCGCGTCCATGTAGACGGAGTCCACGTCGGGGCGCTCCTCCCGGTCCACCTTGATGTTGACGAAGAGCGAGTTCATGACGCCGGCGACAGCATCGTCCTCGAAGCTCTCGTGGGCCATCACGTGGCACCAGTGGCACGCCGAGTACCCGACCGAGAGCAGGACAGGCCGCCCCGTCGCACGTGCCTCAGCGAACGCCTCCTCGCACCACTCCCACCAGTGGACCGGGTTGTCGCGGTGCTGCCGCAGGTACGGCGACGAGGCCGCACCGAGCCGGTTCATGCGCCCATTGCGTGGTAGCCGCCGTCGACGTGGATGATCTCGCCGGTGGTGGCGGGGAACCAGTCAGACAGCAGGGCGACGGTGGTGCGCGCGACGGGGGAGGAGTCGTTGACGTCCCAGCCGAGCGGCGCCCTGTCGTCCCAGACGTCCTCGAACTTCTTGAAGCCGGGGATCGACTTGGCGGCCATCGTGCGGATCGGGCCAGCGGCCACCAGGTTGCAGCGGATGCCCCGCGGGCCGAGGTCCTTCGCCAGGTAGCGGTTCGTCGACTCGAGGGCGGCCTTCGCCACGCCCATCCAGTTGTACGCGGGCCAGGCAACCGAGTTGTCGAAGTCCATCCCGACCACGGTCGACCCCGGGCCCATGAGCGGCAGGAAGGCCTCGGCGAGGGTCTTCAGCGAGTACGCCGAGATCTGCAGCGCCACGGACACGTCCTGCCACTGCGGGGCCATGAAGTCGTCGCCGAGACAGATCTCGGGTGCGTACCCGATGGAGTGCACCACGCCGTCGACGCGCCCGAGGCTCGCCCGCACCGACTCGCGCACGGACTCGACGTGCTCGGCCACGGTGACGTCGAACTCGAAGACATCCGCGGGCGTGTCCAGCTTCCGTGCGGTTCGCTGGGTGAGGGACAGGGCACGGCCTGCCCCGGTGAGGACGACCTCTGCTCCCTCGCGCTGAGCAAGCCTGGCCACGCCGAAGGCGAGCGAGGCATCTGTCAGCACGCCTGTGACCACGATTTTCTTGCCGTCGAGAAGTCCCATGCTCCTGACCGTAGTTCGGGAGGCCGCCGTGTGTAAGGCTCTCCCGGATGCGAATCGGAATACTGGGCGGCACCGGACCTGCCGGCAGCGCACTCGGGGCGCGGCTGGCGTCCATCGGTTACGAGGTCGTCATCGGGTCGCGCTCGCGGTACCGGGCGATGGAGGCTGTCGACAGCCTGAAGGCCGCATGGCCCGACCTGACCCTGCCGGTCTCGGCGGGTGACAACGTGGAGGCCGCCTCGTGCGACGTCGTGGTCCTCGCCACCCCGTGGGACTCCGCGGCGACGACCGCCCAGGACAACATCGACCACCTGCGGGGCAAGGTCGTCATCAGCATGGCGAACGCACTCGTGAGGGTCGGCGGGGAGTTCCAGCCTCTGGTGCCCCCGCGGGGCAGCGTGGCCGCGCATGTGCAGGCCGCCGTCCCCGAGTGCCGTGTGGTCGCGGCGTTCCACCATCTCCCCGCGAAGGAACTGGGGCACCTCGGTGACCCGATCGACAGCGACGTCCTCATCTGCTCCGACGACGCCGATGCCACCCGCACCGCGATGGACATCGTGGCGCACATCCCGGGCTGCCGTCCGCTCGACGCCGGGGAGCTCTCCAACGCCACCGCCATCGAGGCGTTCACAGCGGTGCTGCTCCAGCTCAACGTGAGGTACAAGACCCGCGTCGCGCCGAAGCTCACCGGGATCAAGAAGGACCCCCGGGCCTAGACGATGGCGATGCGCCTGTACGACACAGCACGCCGCGAGGTCGTGCCCTTCGAGCCCGGCCCGGTGGTGACCATGTACACCTGCGGCATCACGCCGTACGACGCGACCCACCTCGGGCATGCGTCCACCTGCGGCTTCGATGACGTCCTGCAGCTCCGGCTGGTCGACCTCGGCCACTATGTGCGCTGCGTGAGGAACTTGACGGACGTGGACGACCCGCTCTTCGCCCAGGCACGGGAGCTCGGGGTCCACTACCTCGACCTCGCCGCGGGCGAGGAGGCCCGCTTCAACCGCGACATGGAGGCACTCGAGGCCCTGCCGGTGTTCAGCACGCCCAGGGCATCCTCGGCGATCTCCGACATCCGCGGGTTCATCGGGATGGTGCTCGACCGCGGCTACGCGTACGTTGTCGACGGCTCCGTCTACTTCGACGTGTCGAAGGCACCCTCATTCGGCGAGGTGTCCCACTACACGCACGGGCAGATGGTCGAGTTCGCCCGCGAGCGCGGCGGAAACCCCGACGACCCGAACAAGAGGAACCCCCTCGACTTCGTGCTGTGGCACCCGTCCGCGGACGACGAACCGTCGTGGGACGCGATGTGGGGTGCCGGACGACCCGGCTGGCACATCGAGTGCTCCGCACTGGCCCTCCGCGAGCTCGGCACCACGATCGACCTCCACGGAGGGGGGACGGACCTGATCTTCCCCCACCACGAGTGCGAGCGGGCGCAGTCGGAGGCCGCGACGGGCGAGCCGTTCGTGCGCCACTGGATGCACGTGGCGATGGTCCACATGGACGGACAGAAGATGTCGAAGAGCCTCGGCAACCTGGTGTTCGTGGACAAGCTCCGCACCGTCTACGACCCACGGGCGATACGCCTCGGCATCATCGAGCACCACTACCGCAACGAGTGGGAGTGGGACGATTCGTTGATGCCGCGCAACCAGGCCAGGCTCGAGTCGTGGCTCGCCGCCGCCGGTGACCGTCCGGGCTCCGCAGACGACGAAGTGCTTGCGGCGGTGCGAGGGCGCCTGGACGATGACCTCGACACCCCGGGAGCACTCGCGGCCATCGACGCGGCGGCATCCGGTGGGACCGACGTCACGGCGGCGGCGGCCCTCCTCGGGGTCAACCTCCGCCGTCCCGTTTCGGTCGGGTGAACAACTCGTCAGCCGATTGACGATTTGTGCAAAT
>CAYXRQ010000096.1:0-5847 GCA_964466765.1 uncultured Bifidobacterium sp.
GGCATCTGCTCGTAGAGACGCTTGATGGCGGGGGCCATCTTGTCGGTGACGGTGCCCGAGATGACCACGAGGTCCGCCTGCCGGGGGCTCGCGGGAAGCGGGATGACGCCGAGCCGCATCACGTCGTAGCGGGGGGAGCCGAAGGCCGCACCCATCTCGATGGCACAGCACGCCAGGCCCCACTGGTAGACCCACATGGAGTACGAGCGACCCATGTTGAAGAGCGTTGTGAGGGGCTTCGGGAGCCTCCCCCTGTCGACCAGACCCATGAAGTGCCGCCTATGCCCAGCGCAGGACGCGCTTGCGCCATGCGTACACGAGACCGAGAACGAGAATCGCCACGAAGACGCCCATCTCGATGAGACCGAACCCCGCATACCGCTCCAGCTGGGTGGCCCACGGGAAGATGAACACGGCCTCCACGTCGAAGATCACGAACAGGAGGGCATAGACGTAGTAGCGGATCTGGCTCTGGGACCAGCCCTCGCCGACCGGGTCGACGCCGCTCTCGTAGGTCAGGAGCTTCTCCTCGGAGGGCTTGTTCGGCCGCAGGACGGCCGAGATGCCCAGCAGGAGGCCCGCAATCAGGAACGACGCGAGCCCGAACCAGATCACGGTGAGGTAGGACCGCAGGAACTGAGACATCGGTTCCGAAACTACTACGGGGCCAACATCGGCCCCCAACTTCGCACCGGCCCTGCAAGGGTCCGGATGCCCATGTCACACCTGCGCCGCGTGACCTTCCGGGCTCACTCGTGCGCTAGTGCCGACCTGTCCAGGAACCAGTCGACCAGCCGCTCCGTGCGGGGCGCCACGTCCGCCATCAGGGCAGAGGTTCCGGCGAAGAGTTCACCCGGGTCGATCCCTGCATCGATGAGTTCCTGCTCTCCCCCGCCGCGTGCCCAGTGCATCACGATCGACACGGTGGCCTCGGGGTGGAACTGGAGCGCCAGGGTGCGGCCGATCGTGAAGGCCTGGGGGGCTGCCGGGCTCTCGGCCAGGGCCACTGCCCCGCCGGGCACCGTGAAGCGGTCGTAATGCCACTGAAACCATTGTCCCGCAAGGGTTTCGGCCCCGGGGATGGATGACGCCTCGGGGATGCTTGTGACATTGTGCCACCCGATTTCGGGGGTCTCGGCCCTCGTGACCGTGCCCCCGAGGGTCATTGCGAGCTGCTGGGCACCGAAGCACACACCGAGCACCGGGACGCCCGCGCCGTGGGCACCCCCCAGGAAGGCCCGTTCCGCGGCAGTCTCCGTGGCGACCCTCTCCCAGTACGCGCTCCAGGACGACCCCATGGCAACGACAAGGTCGAAGCCCGCGGGATCAGAGTAGGAACCGGGATCCTCCCGTGCGAACTCGACGAACGAGAACCCTCGCTCTCGCAGGACATGCCCGATGATGCCGGCGTCGGTGTCCTCCCTGTTTCCGATCAACGCGGCCCGCATGCCCACTACGGTATTGCCTTGATGGGGCGCGCGGACACGAATCACAGCCCCATCTCGCAGGAGAGCGTCCGCGAGGCCCGCGAGGCCGGCAGGGGCACCGTGAAGCACACCCCGATCACCGAGTCGGCGGCCCTGTCCGAGATGTGCGGCGGGTCCGTGGTGCTGAAGGCCGAGAACCTCCAGCGCACCGGGTCCTTCAAGATCCGCGGCGCGATGAACAAGATCGCCACTCTCGGCGACGCGGCGGCAGCCGGTGTCGTGGCGGGGAGCGCCGGGAACCACGCCCAGGCGCTCGCCTTCGCGGCGCGGAAGCGGGGCATCCCGTGCGAGATCTTCGTGCCCGCGGGCGCGTCGCTCTCGAAGATGGAGTCCGTGCGCAGCCACGGTGCGACCCTCTCGGAGGGGGGCGACACGCTTGATGCCGCTGTGGCGAGGGCGCGCGACCGTGCCGCGGCGACGGGCATGAACTTCTGCCACCCCTTCGACGACCCGGCCGTGATGGCAGGGCAGGCAACGCTCGGTCTCGAGTTGCTCGAGGACATCCCGGACCTCGCCCGCGTCATCATCCCGCTCGGCGGCGGCGGACTCACGGGCGGCGTGGCGTGGGTGCTGAAGAACGCGGACCCCTCGATCGAGGTCATCGGTGTCCAGGTGCGTGCGTGCGCACCGTACGCAGGGATGCCCCCGGCGGACGGGCCGATCGTCACGCTCGCGGACGGCATCGCGGTGAAGTGGCCGGGCGAGGTGACCCGGCCTGTCGTCGAGAAGTGGGTCGACGACATCGTGGTCGTGGAGGAGGACTCCGTCGCTGACGCGATGGTGCTGTTGATGGACCGCGGGAAGCTGTACGTGGAGGGCGGCGGCGCTGTCGGTGTCTCCGCGCTGATGACCGGTGCCGCGCGGACGGCAACCAGGGGCACCACGTGCGTCGTCCTCTCGGGAGGGAACGTGGACCTCGGCGTGGTGCCGGGGCTCATCCGCCGCAACGAGACGAGGGCAGGCAGGCGCCTCATCGTGTTCGCCCGAATCTCGGACCGCCCCGGGGGGCTCGCCGGTCTGCTCGCGCTCTTCGCGGCGAACGGGGCGAACCTCGTGGAGGTGGAGCACGTGCGGGAGGGTGTCGACCTGCACGTGCGCGAGACAGGTGTGCAGGCGGTGCTCGAGGTGCGCGGTGCGGACCACGCGGAGGCGGTCATCGGGGCCGCGCGTTCCGCCGGCTACGGCATCGAGCGCGTGGAGCCACGGTGACGTCCCCGCTCATCGCCATCCCCGGCCGGCGCAGCGACGAGGCGAAGAGCATGCGCACCCCCGTGGTCGCGGCGGGCCGGTTCTACGTGGACGCCATCCAGCGGGCCGGTGGCATCCCGGTGGTGATCCCCCCGAACGAGGACGCCGCCGCGGTGCGCGCCACGATCGACCGCTGCGACGGTGTCGTCATGCTGGGCGGCGGCGACGTGGACCCGCGCAGCTACGGGCAGACGGAGCGCGCCAGGCTCTTCGGGGTGAACGCGGCGCTCGACGAGTTCGAGATCGGCGCGCTCCGCCACGCGATCTCGCTCGACCTGCCCGTGCTCGCCGTGTGCCGCGGGCACCAGGTGCTGAACGTCGCGCTCGGCGGCACCCTCATCCAGCATCTCGACAACTTCGAGGAGCACCGCGGGGTGCTGCACTCGGTGAACGTGGTGGCGGGGTCCCGTGTGGCGACCGCGATGGGAACCACCGAGCCCCTTGCGATGTCGTACCACCATCAGGCGATCGACCAGCCCGCTTCATGCCTGCGCATCGTCGCCACCACGGCGGACGGCACTATCGAGGCCGTCGAGCACGACTCGGCACGCTGGGTCGTGGGCGTGCAGTGGCACCCGGAGGACACGGCGGCAGACGACCCCGCAAACCAGGGCCTCTTCGATGCTCTCGTGGCGCAGGCGCGCCGCTAGGCGCCGCCGGTCACCTGCTCAGCGGTTCTTCCACTGCGGCGTGCGCTTCTCGGCGAACGCCGTGGCGCCCTCGCGGGCGTCCTCGCTGCTGAAGACCTTCCCGGTCGCCTCGCGCTGCTTCTCGGCACTCGGCTGGCCGAGCTCGTCCCACATGAGTTCCTTCGTCCACCGCACGGCGAGCGGGCCGTTGACGGTGACGCGGGCGGCGAGCGCGGTTGCGGCGGGGAGCAGTTCCTCGCGGGGCACCACCTGGTTGATGAGCCCCAGCTCGAGGGCACGCTGTGGGGAGATCGGGTCGCCGGTGAGGCCCATCTCGAGCGCCACCGCGAGCGGGATGCGGCGCGGCAGGCGCGTCCCTCCGCCGGCGGCGTAGAGACCGCGCTTCACCTCGGGTATCCCGAAGCGCACACCGTCGACCGACACGACCATGTCGCACTTCAGCACCAGCTCGAACCCGCCCGCGAGCGCGTGCCCGTTCACCGCGGCGATGAGCGGCTTCTTGCAGGTGTCGAGGGCGTTCATGCCGGCACCGATCTTGTCGACGCCCTGGCCGGAGGCGAACGCCTTCAGGTCCATGCCGGCGCAGAAGATCTTCTCGCCCGCGCCCGTGAGGATCACCGCGCGGACGTCGTCGTCGTCCTCGGCACGCTTGAACGCCGCCACGAGTCCCTCGCCGACCTCGGCGTTGAGCGCGTTGCCCGCGTCAGGGCGGTTGATCGTGATGGTGAGGATGTTGTCGCTGAAGTCCGTGAGCACTGCCATGCGGCAGAGAGTACCGATGGCGTCAGGGCGCGGACGAACCGACTGCGATCAGGTTCTTCCCCGGGCCGCGACCGCGGGACAGGCGCGAGACGGCCCGTGATGCGGGAATGATCACCCTGTCGTACGCGCCCACTGCCGCCGTGCCGAGCACCTTCCTGCGCAGGACCCTGTAGGCGAGCCAGTACGGCGCGATGCCCACCGGGTCGAAGTTGCGCACCACCTGCAGTCGCAGGCCCGCGGCGCGAACGACCGTGGCGAGCTCACGCCGCCGGTAGCGGCGGAAATGGCCCGACACCGCATCCATCGTGCCCCACAGGGACGGCATCGCCGGGACGAAGATGACGACATTGCCCCCGGGACCGAGCAGCCTCCTTGCCACCGCAAGCTCCGCGGCGTCGTCCTCGATGTGCTCGAGCACGTTCACGTACAGCACCGTGTCGAACGGGCCCTCCAGTCCGCTCGACGCGAGCGTCGCATTGAGGACGGTTGCGCCCGCTCCCCTCGCACCGATGCGCGAGTGGAGGGACGGGTCGGGCTCCAGCGCGGTGACCGAGCGCCCGGCGGCGACCAGCTGCTCCGTGACCAGCCCTAGTCCCGCGCCCACCTCGAGAACGCGCCGGCCGACGTGCGGGAGCAACTCGTCGAGAATGATGCGGGTGGACACTGGTGTGTTCGACAGGACCTCCAGCTCGCGGGAGGCGTTGTATGCAGCAGGCCCGGCCGAACCGTGCGCCGCGGACAGGAAGCCCTTCTCCCTCCGCCGCACCATCGCGGCGACGGATGCGATCTCGGGCAGGTCTCGGACTGCGCGCGTCACCTGGGCGGCACGGAGGTTTGACCTGCCGCCGAGCCGCGGGCGGAAGATGATCGGGGTCTCGATCACCCCGAAGCCGCGCGCGTGGGCCACCGCGATCGCGGCCCCGAAGAACGAGAACCCGGAGAAGCCCGTGATGTCACGGCTGATCGCCTGCACGACCCCGCGGCCGTACACGCGGAAGCTGGTCGTCGGGTCCTTCACATGTCGGGGAACCCCCGCCAGATGGAGGGCGGACGCACTCGCTCGCGACAGCACCCGGCGCGCGGGCGACAACCCGTAGCACCTGCCGCCGCGGGTCCACCGCGAGCCGATGGTGATGCCGGCACCGCGCGCGATGTGCGCCCGCAGGAGGTCCCCCATCTGGCGGGCATCGTGCTGGCCGTCGGCATCCAGGTTCACCACGTACTCCACTGACTCGTCGCCGAGCGCAGCAGCGAACCCGTGCAGCACGGCACCGCCGAGACCCGCACGCGGGCCGTCCACCACATCGAGGTCCAGCCCGAACGCCGCGCCGAGACGCCGGCACAGGTCGTGGAACTCCGCCGAACCCCCGTCATCCACGATGAGCACCCGGAAGGACCAGTCGAGGCGGGACAACTGGCCGGCGGCCTCCGCCACCTCCCCCAGCACGGACTCGATGGTGTCGGTCTCGCTCATCGTGGCGAGCAGCACGAGTGCGCGCCTCATCGGGTGCGTTCCCTATCCGACGGATGCCGCGCGGTGGACACCGATGAGTTCCGCCGCGTCGAGCAGCCAGCCCGGGAACACCCCGACGAAGAGGGTGAAGGCGACGGTCACGGCGATGACGACTCCTGCGAGGCGCGGGACGTCGAGAGGGGTGTCACCCGACGGGTCGTCGAGCCACATGCTCACCATGATGCGC
>CAYXRQ010000097.1:0-5828 GCA_964466765.1 uncultured Bifidobacterium sp.
CGGCGACCGATGCCGCCGCGGTGCGCGCCGCGGTGCTCGGCCGGCCGACGTCGTTCGCGGTGCCGTCGTCGTGGCCGCGCGGCACCTTCCGCACGCTGCGGCTGTTCGCGCCGGCGCCCGCCACGGTCGCGGCGAGAACCCTGCGCTTTGTCTTGGGGGTCGGCTTCATGTCCATCTTCTTGTCTGTGGTGTGGTTCCCTGCAGTCGGGTCGGTGGGGGTCGTCACGGCACGATCACCTCGATCTCGCCTTCGGCGCCGGGCACCTCGATCCTGTAGCCGTCCTTCATCGCGATGGTCGGCTTCTTGATGTTGACGGTGAGGAGCTGCTCCTGGTTCTTTCCGGCGAGCTGCGTGCAGTTCTCGACCTTCTCCATGACACCGGTGTCAGCGACCTTCTGCTCACCGAGGTGGATCACCATGCGGTGCTCCTTCTCGTCGAGGTTGCGGAAAAGGATGTTCACGTCGTTCGACCGCGCGATCGTGATCGTGTTGACGGGCTTCTGCATGCCGATCAGCTCGGCGTACGCCTTGCCGTCCTTCACGAACACGGTTGCGAGCACGTTGGCACGGAGGTTCACGGCGTTGCCGGCGTGGTGGTCATAGTGCTCGCCCTCCTCGGGGCCGCACTCGCGGTGCTCGATCGAGTACGGGTCTTCCTTCGCGTACTTCACCAACTGGTCGCGCTCGCCGTTGATGCCCGTGTACACACCGGCGCCCGCGAGCGCGAGTGCACCCACCGTGAGGACGGCCACGAGCGGGCGGCCGCGGAACGAGGGCTTGTACGCGGCGAGGAAAGCGACTGTGACGACGACGACGGCCACGACGATGAATGCGATGGCCCCGGCCGACTTCGAGATGTTCAGCATCACCCGGGAGAACAGGTATGCGATGACCGCGAGGGACACCGCAGAGGCGACCGGGTACTCGAGGGGCCCGATCGACTTGGTGCGCACCACGTCGTTGTTGAAACGACGGTCGTTGGAGGCACGGTCGGCCCAGTTGGTGGTCAGCCACTCGGCTGCTCCGCCTGCCATCGCGGCGATGCCCACGACGAACACGGCCGGGACTGTTGCGAGACCGACGAGGGTCAGGGCGACACCAAGAGCAAGGAGTGCGGGCCATGCGCTGTCGCGCGGCGCGGGTGCTGCGGCGGCGACGGCCTCCTCAACCGTGGCGGCATCACCGCTGCCGTTGTGGAGGTTGATGCCCGCGAGGAACCCGCCGGCGACCATCAGGCCGAGCAGTGCGAGTGCGCCGAGATCGGACGGGTTCACCGTGAAGGCATACACCACCGACGCGACGAGGGAGATCCCTGCGATGCCGAGGAAGTACTTGGAGCCGGAGGAGAACATCGTGACCTACTTCTGCACGTACACCAGGAACCACAGGGCCATGTTGATCCCCGTGAGCACATACCAATACAACGCGTGCGCGGAGACGACCTGCATGTCGTCACCGCGGCCGCCGACCGAACGGAAGAACGCGGCCACGCTGAACGCGATGCCGACAGCGACCAGGACGAGCATGGTCCCGGTGATCGCGTAGAACATGCTCTGGTAGGCACCGTCACGCACGCCGATCCCCATCTGGCTCCACACCGCGACCTGCGCGTTCACGATCGCCACGCCGATGCCGGCGGTGAGACCGAGGGCCATGGAGCGGTGCCGGGCGTCGTCACGGCGGGCCGAGTACACGGCCCACTGGGCCATGAAGCAGGCCACGAAGAACGTGACGAACATGGTGTTCGCCGCTACCTCGGGGATCTTGATGGCCTCGGGCAGCCAGTCCTTGATCATGTAGAAGCCGTCCGAGGACTCGCGAACAGGTGCGGCCGCGCGGAACTTCATCCATGTGGCGAGCATCCCGGCCATCATCATCGAGATGCCGGCACCAGCTATCGCGGTCGCCACGAAGACCTGACGGCGGGGGGCGGGCTCACCGCGCTGGGGAAGGGCGATGGTCATGCCGACACCTCCGACTTGGGCTTTGCGTCAAGGACAGGTTCTGCGGACGACACCGTGGCGAGGGCCGCGAAATTGTCGTGCGGGGCAGGCGACGGGATGGCCCACTCGAGAGTGTGCCCGTCCCACGGGTCGTCGCTCGCGCGCTCACCGGAGCGCAGCGCCGAGACGATCGCGGCGGCCGCGGCGAGGATGCTGAGCGCCACCAGTGCATGCCCGGCGGCGGTCAGCCCGTTCCACAGACCGCTCGGTCCGCTGTAGGTGAAACCGTCCACGGCGCCGGCGGGCTGGTCGGCGAAGCCGGCGATGAAGTTCGGGAAGGAGGACAGGATCGTGCCGAGCAAGGAGAGCCCGACGAGAGGGAGGGTCTTGCCCTGCGGGACGGTCACGCCCCACAGCTTCGGTGCCCAGTGGAGGAGGGCGCCGATGACGACCATCACGGTGCCGTAGACCACGTAGGTGGTCGCGCCTTCCTCGAACGCGGTGCCGGTGAGCCCTGCCGACTCGAGGTTCTGCACCATCCCGCCGAGCATGCCCACGAAGACCATCCCGGTGCCGAGGAATGCGAACGCGAACGGGGCGCTGACCCTGGGCTTGCCGACCTTCAGCACGAACAGGCTCGCACCGAGCGCGACGAGGACACCGAGCACCGGCAGGCCGTTGAAGATCAGGTACGGGAGTGCGCTGCTCACCGTGTCACCGGCCGAACCGTCGGTGGAGAGAACGTGCTGGGACTGCGTCACGGCACCGAGCGCACCGGCGGACACCAGCCCGATGCCGGCGAACACTGCGGCGCGCAGAGGCTGGCGGGCGCCCGCAGTGACCGGTGCGATGTCAGCGAGCACCGCGACGGCGACCGCAGCGAACACGAATATCGCAGGCTGCGTCATGGCGAAGTGGAGGTGGTCCGCCACGGCCTTGTTCCCGCCGAACGCAACCCTCGCGTAGGTGTGGTCCACGTAGAGGTAGGCGATGGTGCCGATGGTGACCGGGAGCGTCAGGACGGCCGTGATGGAACCCACGAGGCCACCCCACGAGAGGGCGGGGATGTCATCAGTTCCCATGCCGGGTGCCCGGGAGGTGAGCACTGTGGTCGCGACGGACACGGCCGCTGCTGCAAGTCCCGCGGCTGCGAGCGCCACGCCGAGAAGGTACATGTCGACGAGGTCCGCGTTGCCTCCACCCGGGCCACCGTTGCCGATGATCGAGATGATGACCATCACGGACCCGAGATCCCAGGCCCAGAAGCCGAACTGGGCCAGGCGCGGGAAGGAGATCGCGCGCGAACCGACCTGCATGGGCACGACGGCCACGGCAATGCCGAGGGCGAGGGGGGCGAGGGCACCGAAGACCAGGAGGTAGCGGAACAGCGCGAGGAGCTGGGGAGTGGCGTCCCCGTCGAAGATCGAGTACCCGCTGCTCATCCGCTCGAGACCGATGACGACACCGATGACAGCCGCGGCAACGGTGGCCACGAGGGCCTCGCCGACCATGAGGCGCCCGATCTTCTTGTGGTCACTGCTCGTCAGCCAGGTCGCGACCGCCGCCACCACACCGGGTCGCGCTGATCCGGCCGGGGCGCCTGCGTGCGTATCAATGGTCGTCATTTGCCGAAGGTCTCCCAGACGCACCCCGTCTGTCCACAGGGACACAGGGGGTGCACATGCCGATTACTAACGAGGCAACACTATCCACCGACCCCTCGCCAATCGGAAATCCCGCGATGTGACGCAAGTAGTGCGATTGCGCCAGTTTGAGGGCAATTCAGCGGACCAGGACGTCCACGGTGAGGGCCACGAAGAGCACCGACAGATACGTGATCGAGAAGGAGAACAACCTCATGGACCCGGCTGCCGAGGGCGCCCGACCTAGTGCGATTGTGCCCCCCAGGAACACTGCCCCCAGCACCCCTGCCGTCACTGTGTAGACCGGCCCGAGATCGGCCACCCACACGAGGGCGAGGGATGCCACCACGGTCGCGGCGCAGTACACGGTCATGGCCTTTGCCACCTTGGCCGGGGTCTCGACTGCCGGGAGCATCGGCACCCCGGCGGCCCGGTACTCGTCGCTGTGGCGGATCGCGAGGGCCCAGAAGTGGGGCGGAGTCCACAGGAAGATGACCAGGAACAGCAACCAGGGCTCCCAAGCGAGGGAATTGGTCACCGCGGCCCAGCCCACCAGGACCGGCACGGCACCTGCCGCCCCGCCGATCACGATGTTCTGCTTGCTCGTCCGCTTCAGCCAGAGGCTGTAGATGAAGACGTAGAACAGGGTCGCCGACATGCACAGACAGGCCGCCAGCAGGTTGGCCCCCGCCCACAGCACGGCAAATGCGACGATCTCGAGCCCGACAGCAAAGACCAGGGCGTTGCGGGGGGCGATGAGGCCGGTCACCAGGGGCCGGTTCTTGGTGCGCTCCATCAGGCCGTCGATGTCCCTGTCGATGTACATGTTGATGGCATTCGCCCCACCGGCGGCGAGGGTTCCGCCGACCAGCGTGATGAGAATGAGCGAGAACGAGGGCCAACCACCCTCAGCCAGCACCATGGTGGGAACCGTGGTGATGAGGAGGAGTTCGACCACCCGCAGTTTCATGAGCGCCACGTACCCGCCGAGCACGCTGCGCGGGGTGCGGGACGAGTTGTGGCCCCCGGGCGTCAGGCGCGACGGGACAACGGGGCGGACGCGCAGTGACACAGGAGACCATCGTAGGAGGGGCATGCAACCCCGACCAATCGGCAGCACAATGTTTTGCGTGAACATCGTCTCCCCCGTGCGCCCCCCGTCCGTGCGGGTCTCGGTGGTGCCGGACGAGGCCGTCCTCGTGGAAGAGGACACCACCGTCACCCCGGACAACCCGTGGGTGGTCATCGTGTGGAACGACCCCATCAACCTCATGTCCTACGTGACCTTCGTGCTGCAGAAGCTCTTCGGGTACTCGCTCGAGAAGGCCACGGAGCTCATGCTCGACGTGCACGAGAAGGGCCGCGCCGTTGTCAGTTCCGGCGCACGGGAGAAGGCCGAGATCGACGTGTTCCGGCTGCACGAGCACGGGCTATGGGCCACCATGGAACGCGACGGCAAGGGCGAGGGGGAATGAGGCGCCGGCGCCAGTCGGGCCCGGTCCTGCGCAACGCGGACGGCACGTTCACGCTGCAGCTGGAGGACCACGAGCGCGAGGCGCTCCGGTCGTTCGCGTCGCAGCTGCGCGAGCTCGTCTCCGGCGACACGCACGACCCGAGGGTGGCGCGGCTCTTCCCCGTCGCCTACAACGACGACGCGGAGGCCGACGCGGAGTACCAGAGGTTCATGCGCGACGAACTGGTCACCGCGCGGCTCGCCACGATCGACCAGGTCGACGGGATGCTGGCCGCGGACGGCACGCTCACGGGGGCCGACATCACGCGCCTGATGCTCACGGTCAACTCGCTTCGTCTCGTGCTCGGCACCCTGCTCGACGTCACCGAGGACGACACGGAACCCGAGTGGGACGAGGACGACCCCGTGGCCGCCCAGTGGCAGCTCTACGGATGGCTCGGATGGCTGCTGGAATGGATCGTGGAGGCCCAGTCGGCTGGTGACACCCAGTAGCGGCGGGTGAAACCGCAGGCCCGGGCCCCGGAAGGGCCGGGCCATGCGCAGACAGCGCGCAACCCCCTGCACGAACACGGTGGTGCGCCGATAGTGTTCAGGTGCTCTCAACCGGAGTCGTCCGAGCCCCCATCGTCTAGTGGCCTAGGACACCACCCTTTCAAGGTGGCGGCACGGGTTCGAATCCCGTTGGGGGTGCCAAGACCAAGTGGTCACACACCTGGTCCCGTGGTGAAGTTGGAGTTCACGCCGGCCTGTCAAGCCGGAGGTCGCGG
>CAYXRQ010000098.1:0-5815 GCA_964466765.1 uncultured Bifidobacterium sp.
GGTCGGCAGGGATCATGCAGCGAGGGCGGAAAAGGGCGGCGTTCAGGGCCGGGCTCGGCATCCCGGATGACGCAGGCTCGTGCCACACCGGTGTCGTCGAGGGCTATGCCGTCGAAGGACACGTGCCGGCGACAGCCATCCGCCGCCTGCTCGACGAACGACCGGATGCCATCGGTCTGGCCCTGCCGGGAATGCCGGGCGACTCGCCGGGAATGGGCGGCGACGCCTCCACCTGGGCACAGCAAGCGGTGAGGCTGGTCGCACGCGACGGATCCCTGAGCGCCTTCGAGTACTGAGCGCGGACTCCACCGTCACGACGAGCTGTGTCGTCACGCACGCGGGTGCGCAGAGAGGAACGACCAGATCGCGAGGCTCGCATCGAAATCCGGGTAGGGCGAGCCGACCAGCGCGGTCGCCGCCGTCGATGCCGCTGCATGCCCCATCCATGCGTGGCTGGCCCCGGACACCGTGATCAGTCGCACCATGGCGTCCGATTCACAGTTCGACCAGGTGGTGGCCTCTAGATCCGGATTCGACGGGACGAACTCGACGGAGGGACCGCCGTCGCATCCGTCGAGACCGGCGAGGGTCCGCACGGCCACACGACCGGATCTGAACTCGACCCCCGACACGCCCGTGCCGGTTCCGCCGTCAACAGGATGATTCGTGTCTGCCAGACCGTGCACGTGCAGTACGGACACCGGCTCACCCGGAAGGCATCCGTCGACCCCAAGGCTTCCCGCCTGCACGCCGATGGCGACGATCCGGTCCGAGAGTTCGCAGGCGAGCCGGTAGGCCATGATCGCTCCGTTTGAATGCCCCGCAGCGAAGACCCGCGTCGCGTCAATGGCGAAACGTCCATTCAGCAGATCGATCAGGAACCTGACGTACCCCACGTCGTCGACGTTCTGCCGAGACGCTGGCCCGCAGCAGTACCCGCCGTTCCATGTCTGGAGACCGGGTCGTTCGGGTACGGCCCTGATTCCGTCGGGGTACAGCACGATGAACCCATTGGCCTCGGCGAGTTCGTCGAACCCCGAGTTCGCGGCGAACTGATCCGACGTTCCGAGACCACCGTGCAGCGCGATCAACAAGGGGGCCGCCTCGTCCGCCCGGACAGTCGAGGGCACGTACAAGCGGAAGTGCCGCTGACGCCCGTCCGGCGTCTCGACCCATTCGTCACTCACCTTCCCGACGGCGTCCGTTGCGGGCTTGGCGCCGGCGTAGGGGTCGAACTCGGCCGGCACGGTGGTCGGTGCGACAACGGTGGTGGGCGCAGCCGATGAGGGAGCCGACGTCGCCTCGGCCGTCATCACCGAAACGGAATCCTGTTCGGTCGTCCCGACACATCCGACCGTCCACCCCAATAGCAGGAGAACGGGGACGGTCAGCCCGAGGTGGAATCGAGAGCCGCGGATTGTCCGCCGGTCGAACACCAATTTCAGGGCCTGACGCTCGCCGTCATCGACCGCACGGAGTTCAGCGCCATCGAGACCACGCGGTCGGGTTCGCCGGTGGCGGCCAGGTTCGGCACCCTCCGACGGATCTCGTCGAAGATGACCACCAGCTCGCGCCGTGCCAGATTCGCGCCCAGGCAGAAGTGGGGTCCACCGGCGCCGTAGCCGACCTGCTGCGGGTGGACGGGACGGCGCACGTCGAACCGCTCGGGATCGGCGAACACGGTCTCGTCGAGGTTCGCCGACGGATACCACAGGGCCACCTTCTCACCCTCGTGCAACGTGACGCCGTGCAGCTCGACGTCGCGGGTCAGCACCCGGCACATGTTCGAGATCAGCGGTTCGCAGCGCACGATCTCCTCCACTGCGGTGGCCGCATGGGTGTCGAAGTCGTCGAACCACACCCTGCGCTGGTCGGGATGACGGGTCAGCAGCCGAAGCCCGTGCGTGGTGGCATTGCGGGTGGTCTCGTTGCCGGCCGAGAGCAGCAGGATGAAGAAGTTGGCGAACTCCTTGTCGGTCAACCGCTCCCCCTCCACCTCGGCGTGCATCAGCACCGAGGTGAGGTCGTCGGTGGGCCGCTGCAGTCGCTGCCGGCCGAGCTCGATCGCGTAGTCGGCGATCCGCCGTAGCCCCGACGCGGCACCGTCGATGCCCACGCTCGGGTCGTCGGGTGAGACGGCATCGTTGGTCCACTGCAGCATCAGCCCGTGGTCCGCATCCGGCACACCGAGCATCGAGCAGATGGCCCGCAGCGGCAACTTCGAAGCGACCTCGGCGACGAAGTCGAACTCGGCGCCGTCGCCAAAGCGGTCGAGCAGTTCGTCGATGATCTCGGCGGCGATCACGCGCAGAGCGGGCTCGTAGGAGGCGATCTGCTTGGGCGTGAATCCGCTGGCGACGAGACGCCGCATGCGGGCGTGCTCGGGGTCATCGAGGTTGATCATCGAGGGATAGAACTCGCCGAGTTTGTCGGGCATCTCCTCGATGTCGATGGTGACACCGGAGCAGTACACGCTGGGCGTGCGACTGGCGTGCCAGATGTCGTCGTACCTGGTGAGGGCCCAGAACTCGGTGCACGCCCGGCTGAAGTCACTGCGCCGGGGCGGGTACCAGCGAACCGGGGCCTCCCGCCGCAACTCCGCGAACACCCGAGCCCGGTGCTGCGGCGTCGCGGCCCAGAAGGCCGAGTCGGCGAGGTGTTCGGCGTCGAGGTCCACTGCGGTGTCATCCATGCCGTGTCAGTCAAACCGACGGCGACGAACTCAGGCAAGACCCGCCCGGTGCAGCAGGAACTCCACGACCTGCGGCCCATGCGTGTCCTGCAGGAAGTGACCCGCCGGCACGTCGTCCCATGTCGAGTGCGGGATCAGCGCATGCCACGCCCGACCCCACTCGGTGGTGAACACGATGTCCTCGGTGCCCCACACGAAGTGCACCGGCAGTTCGGTGCGACACACGAACTCGAAATGACGCTCCTGCTCGTCCGCATCACCGGCCTGCGGGTCGTGCGCGGGAATGCTCATCGGGAACCGCCTCGGGCCGGTGACACCCTCATCACCGAGTCCCGCGAACGGAGCGTCGTACGCACACCGCACTGCCCGCGCCTCGTCGCCGTACTCGGCAACGCCGCCCTGCAGCTCCTTCAGCAGCGAGTCCTGCGGTTGCGCCCGCCGCGTGGCCACGGTCATCAGCGTGCCCCACCCGAACTTCGACGGGATGTTGTCGCGCAACAGGCCGCCGGGGCTGTTCTGCTGGATCCACTGCAGGATGCCCGGCGTGTACTCGTAGCCCTCGTGGTGCAGCCACGTGTTCATGATCACGAGTCGAGAGAACCGCTCGGGCGTCGCCGCGTACTGGGCAAGTCCCGTGGGACCGCCCCAGTCCTGCACGAACAGGGTGATGTCGCGCAGGTCGAGTTCCGCAACCAGGCGACTGAGGTTGGCGGTGTGCCGGGCGATGTCGTACCACCCCGGATCGGTGACCTTGTCGCTGCGGCCGAAGCCGATGTGGTCGGGCGCCACGCACCGGTACCCCGCAGCCAGGAGCGGCGGGATCATCGTGCGGTAGAGGTAGCTCCACGTCGGCATGCCGTGCATGAGCAGGGCGACCGGGGCGTCACGCGGCCCCTCGTCGAGGTAGTGCATGCGCAGCCCGTCGACATCTGCGTAGTGCGGGGCGAAGGGGAAGTCGGCGATCGCGGTGAAGTTGTCGTCCGGGGTGCGGAGGAATGGAACCCCTGATGGTGTTGTTGGCATGGGCACATCATTGCCCACGCACCGGAGGTCGCCGTGATCCAGCCCCGCGAGATCCAACTGGAACAGGACGCATTCTTCGCCATCGCCCAGATCCTCGGCATCATGACCGACAACCTCGACCTCTCGTTGCCGACGGCCCAGTGGGACATCCATCACCTGGTGGACCTGGACACCCGCATCGCCGAGCACTCCGACGGCGATCCCATCACGCTCGGCATCGACGACGTCTCGCTGATCCTCGCGGGCATGGCCTTCACCGAGGTGATGTCGATGGAGTTCCCGTTCTTCGACATGGTGCAGTGGACGAGCGACTTCGTCGCCGCCGAGCTGCGCAAGTACTGGACCGACGAGGAGTGGCTGCAGTACGCGGGCTGAGCGCTCAGCCGGCGAACGCCGCCGACGGCAGGTCGGTCTCGCCGTCCCTCACCGCCGCGACGATGCGCGACGCGACCGCCGCGGGGTCGAGACCCTGCGGGAACTTAGGGGCAGTGCCGGCCACTGGCCTGGTCGCCAGTCCCGTCTCCGTGTGCGGCGGTCGGGCGTCGATCATGCGGATTCCCCCACGGCGCGCCTCGCGGGCGAACGCCTCGTTGAACGACCTCATCGCGGCCTTGGATGCTCCGTAGACGGACATCCCGGGGAGGTTCTGCTCCGCGACCACGCCGGAGACGGCCACGATGACGCCGCCCTTCGTCATGCGGGGCAGCGCGGCCTGGCACAGGAAGATGTGGGCGAACGTGTTGGTGAGGAAGACCTCCTCCACCGTGTCGACGTCCGTCGATGCGGCGTCCCCGAAGGCGACGACGCCGGCGGCGTTCACGACGATGTCGAGGCGGCCGTGATGTTCGATGGCCGTCCCGATGGCCCGCTCTGCCCCCTCGGGGGAGCGGAGGTCGACGCTGACGTGTCCCTCGCCGCCCGCGGAACGGGAGGCAGTGACCACGGTTGCGCCCAGTGCGGCCAGTTGCTGTGCGATGGGCCGGCCCAGCCCGCCCGTGCCGCCCGCGACGAGCGCGACCTTCCCTTCGAAACCGAACTGCTCTGCCATCAACGACTGACGCTACGGCGGACGGTCACGGAACGGGCGGTGTGTCCTCGCTGAAGCGGGACGTGACCTCGTCGTCCGGCATCGTCATCAGATGCTCGTAGACGGCCTTCGGGTAGGCCATGTGGGGCTTCGACCAGTTGATGGGCGGGTTCGGGAGCGCCTCGGTGGGTCGCTCGAACCGCGCGGGGGAGACGTAACGGGCGAGCTCCTCCTCCGAGATGCCGGCGAGAGCGACGACCTCCGGGTCGATCCAGTGCGCCGCCGAGATGGGATCCTTCGACGTCGACACCTCGAGCGTGAGGTTCTCGGGGCCGGCGAAGTAGATGGAGTCGCACATGCCGTGGTGGAGCGGCCCCATCACGTTGATCCCGCGGGAGCGGATGCGGTCGCGCATGGCGAGCAGGTCCTCGTAACTGTCCACGTTCAGTGCGAGGTGCTGCATCGTCCCGGGTGCGGAGGCCCCGCCGGCGTTCTGTGCGTGCGTGACCTGGGGGATCATCCCGATCGACTTGATGGAGTCCATCTGCACGAACGCGACCGAGCAGGAGTCGTTCAGCCGGAGGAACCCGTGCCACGCGCCGTCGACGCCGTGCATCCAGTAGAGGGCCACGAGCTCGCAGCCGAGCACGTCCGTGAAGTATTCGATCTGGGACTTGATGTCCGCGGTGCTGATCGCCAGGTGGTGGACGCCGTTCGGCTGTGTCATGGCACCTTTTTACACCCCTGCGGAGCCGGTGCGCATATGGCCGGGGGGAACGAAAAGACCCGGCGCCTCCCGGCGCCGGGTCTTTCTGTCGGATGGTTCGGTTGGGACGAAGAATTACTTCTTCTTCGCGCCCTTCTTTGCTGCCTTCTTCGGCGCTGCCTTCTTTGCAGCCTTCTTCGGGGCTGCCTTCTTCACGGCCTTCTTGGCAGCGGGCTTCGCCGCTGCCTTCTTGGCCGGTGCCGGGGCGGCGGGGCGCTTCGTGTTGATCTTGGGTGCCGGGGCCTTGCCGAGCGCGATGTCCTTGAAGCCCTTCAGCGCGGTCACCTTGGCGACCGTCTTCGCCTTG
>CAYXRQ010000099.1:0-5815 GCA_964466765.1 uncultured Bifidobacterium sp.
CGCTGGACCGTGCGCAGGGCGACCCAGGAGCCGATCGCCGTGCCGATGGCGGAGCCGACGATGACGTCCGAGGGCCAGTGCACTCCCAGCACCACACGAGCTGCCGCGGAGGCGCCCGCCAGGCTGACAGCCACGCACCGCAGCTCGCGCCTGCGGGGGTGCCTGGAAAGGAGCACCCATGCCGTCGCCGCGAGGGCGGCCGCGTAGGCAGCATGGCCCGAGGGCATGGAGGCGGAGGACGTCTCCACCAGCCGCCCGGCCAAGGGAGGCCTGTCCCTGTCGAACACGAACTTGGCGAGACCCACCACGATGACGGTGGCGACCATCGACACGAACGGGGCCACTGTGCGCGCGGAGGACCTGCCGGTCAGGAACCCTGCGGCGAGGAGGACGAGCGTGACGGGCAAGAGCACGGTGTCGTCCCCGATGTGGTGCAGGAACGTCGCCACGTCGACCATCCAGTCGGGGCGGTTCGTGACGACCCAGTCGAGGATGGACCTGTCCATGGGTCGAACCTAGTCGGAGGGCAACCGAACGAGGCGGAAGGTCAGGTTGACCCTGGGGACACGGACCTTCTTCATGGCGGGGACCTGGTGCACCCACCGCTGCTGGAGGGGCCCGGACATGAGGAGCAGGGAACCGTGGGGGAGCAGCACGCGTCTCGTCTCGCCCGTGTCACTGTGACGCAGGTCGAAGAACCTCTCCGCGCCGAGGCTCACCGACGCGATCGTGGGCTCGGGTCCGTTGATCTCCTCGTTGTCCGAGTGCCATCCGAGGCGATCGTTGCCGTCCCTGTAGAGATTGACAAGGGCCGAGTTGAACCGCGCTCCCGTGTGTTCCTCCACCCGTCGGTGGATCTCTGCCACTGCGGGAGTGAACGGGTGGGCCGTGCGGCGGGTGCCCGAGTACACGTAATCGATTCCATCGGGCGAGTACCAGACGGACATGCGGGGCTCGGTCACCTTCTTGCCGAACATGACCAGGTCGGCCTGTTCCCAGGCGACCTCCTCCATCAGCCTCGTGAGCAGTGCGTCCGCAGCCTCCCAGTCGATGAACCCGGGGAACAGCTCCGCCCGCCCGTCATGGTCGACGACCGGCCCGGCCTCGGGGAACAGTCCCGGCCCGTTCACGTGTCCTGCCTGCTTCCCACGGGTGCAATGATGGCGCATGGCCAGCATCGAACGCCCGCACAGTCCCCGTATCGCCCCGGTGACCGACCCCAGTCCTGCCGTGGCGGAGGCTCTCTCGAGGACGCTGCTGGCCGGGACCGGGCGGCCGCTCAACATCTTCGGCACCCTCGCCCGGCACCCTGCCCTGCTCGACCGCTTCAACCGTTTCGGGGGTTTCCTGCTGAACAAGGGGCTGCTCGACCCGCGGGAGCGGGAGTTGGTGATCCTGCGCGTCGGCTGGAACTGCCGTTCCGTGTACGAGTTCGGACAGCACACCATCATCGGCAGGCGGGAGGGGCTGACTGATGCAGAGATCGCGGCCCTGACCGGCCCTCTGGGGTCGCACCCATGGTCGGCGGGGGACAGTGCGCTCATCGCATTGTGTGACGAGCTCTGCGCTGATGACTGTGTGTCAGGGGAGACGTATGCGCGTGTCGGAGCCACGCACGACGAGGCAGAGATGCTCGAGTTGCTCGTGGTGGCAGGGTTCTACCGACTGGTGTCAGGCTTCCTGAACACCTTCGGAGTCCAGCTGGACCCCGGGGTGCCGGGCTGGCCGGTCGACTGACTCAGCCGAGAGGGTGGTGACAGGCCACGAAGTGGCCCGGCGAGACCTCGCGCAGCTGCGGTTCCTCGTTCGCGCACTGCTCGCTCGCCATGGGGCAGCGGGTGCGGAACCGGCAGCCTGACGGCGGGTTCATCGGCGACGGCGGCTCACCCTGGATCCGCCCGCCCTCAGGCTTGCGCGTGGGGTCGGGGATCGGCACCGAGGCCACGAGGGCCTTGGTGTAATGGTGACGGGTGCGCTGGTAGAGGTCGTCCGGTGTCGCCACCTCGCACACCTTGCCCAGGTACATCACCATGACGCGTGTGCTGATCGTCTTCACGACGGCGAGGTCGTGTGAGATGAAGATCAGGGTCAGGCCGTAGCGGTCCTTCATGTCCTGCAGCAGGTTGAGGATCTGGGCCTGGACGGAGACGTCAAGGGCCGAGACGGGCTCGTCACAGATGATGAGGGTGGGGTCGAGGGCGAGGGCACGCGCGATGCTGATGCGCTGGCACTGACCACCGGAGAACTCGTAGGAGTGGCGCTCACGCACCACGGCGGGGTCCAGGTTCACGGCCCAGAGCAACTCGTCGATCTTGGCGTTGATCTCGGCCTCATTGCCCTTGTCCCACACGCGGAGGGGCTCTGCGAGCGTTTCCGCCACGTTCATGCGCGGGTCCAGGGACGAGATCGGGTCCTGGAAGATCATCTGCATCGCCGGGCGCATGTCACGCAGGTCGTTGCCCTTCAGTTTGGTGAGGTCCTTCGAGAGGAACTCGACCGAGCCGCTCGTGGGCTTTGGCAACTGGAGGACTGCCTTGCCGAGCGTGGACTTGCCGCAGCCGGACTCGCCGACCACCGCGAGGGTCTCGCCCCGCACGAGGTCGAAGCTGACCCCGGAGACGGCCTTGACGACCTTGTTCTTTCCCAGGTTGAACTCGACCGTGAGGTCATCGACGACGAGGACCCGGTCGCCCTCGGGCCTCATGTGGGCCTTGCCGCTACCAGCCATTACTTGTTTCCTCCGATCGGGAACCAACAACGATAGAAGTGGTCGTTGCCGTCGCTCTTCAGGGGCGGTTTCTCCGCGCGGCACTTGTCCTGCACGTACGGGCAGCGGTTGGCGAACGCGCAGCCGGGCTCGTCCTTGGTGGGGTCGGGCAGGCGTCCCTCGATGACGGGTAGGCGGGTGCCCGTGGGGGTCTCGAGCCGCGGAATGGACTTCAGCAGCGCTTCCGTGTAGGGCATCTTCATGTTGGCGAAGAGCTCGGTGGTCGGTGCGTACTCCACGAGGTCACCGGCGTACATCACTGCGATCTTGTCGGTGTGGCCGGCCACGACGCCGAGGTCGTGGGTGACCAGGATCATCGCGGTGTTGAACTCCTCGCGGAGCTCGTCGAGGAGCTCCAGCACCTGGGCCTGGACCGTCACGTCGAGAGCCGTGGTCGGCTCGTCGGCGAACAACAACTCGGGGTTGCAGGAGACGGCAATCGCGATCATGATGCGCTGGCGCATGCCCCCGGACAGCTGGTACGGGAACTTGCGCAGCATTGCCTCGGGATCAGGGATGCGGACCCGCTTCAGCAGTTCGATGGCGCGCTCGCGGGCAGCCTTCTTGTCCATCCCCAGTCGAACAGTGAGGCTCTCCGTGACCTGCGAGCCGATGCGGCGAACGGGATTGAGGGCCGTCATCGGGTCCTGGAAGATCATCGCCATGCCGACGCCCCAGAGCTCACGCACCTTCTCCTTGGGGAGGAGGGAGATGTCCTGTCCCTGGTACCAGATGGCACCTGTGCGGGTGGCCGTGCCGGGGAGAAGACCCATGGTGGCGCGGGAGAGGACGGTCTTGCCGGACCCGGACTCGCCCACGACACCGAGGCTCTCGCCCGCCTGCAGCTCGATCGTGACGTCGCGGACAGCCTTGAGCTCGCCGCGAGGCGTCCTGAAGGAGACGTTGAGGTTCTCCAGTTTGAGCAGGGTGCTCATATCTTGGCCTCCCGGAGGTCGAGCTTTCTGCGGACGTAGTCACCGAACCAGTTGCTGGAGATGACCGTGAATGCGATGCAGAGCGAGGGCATGTAGACCTCGTGCGGGCTGAACGCGATGTTGCCGCGCCCGTTGGCCAGCATGGAGCCCCAGGACGCACCGCCGGGCACGCCGATACCGAGGATCGAGAGCGACCCCTCGACGATGATCACTGAGCCGATCGCCAGGAACCCGATGGCGAGGATTGCCGGGGCCACATTGGGGAGGATGTGCTTGCGGATGATCGTGAAGTTCTTCGTCCCCATGGACTTGGACGCGAGCACGAACTCACGCCCGGACCACTGGAGCGTGCTGGCCCGTGCGATGCGGCCGAGGATCGGGATGATGACCAGGGTGAGCGACAGCATGAGGACCATCACGCGGCGACTGGTGGTGGCCGGGTGGTCGGCGTCCGAGTAGGCGAGCACCGAGAGGAGGGCAAGGGAGAGCACCAGGTTCGGGATGGAGAGCATCACGTTGAATGCACTGGTCACGAGCAGGTCGAACTTGCCGCGGAAGTAGGCCGAGGTGATCCCGATGAACGAGCCGATGCCCCCGCCGAGCAGCACCGCAACGAAGGACACCGAGGCGGAGATCTTCGCGCCGTTCACCAGGCCGGCGAGCATGTCGTAACCGTCCTGAGTCGTCCCCAGGAGATGGCCCGACGTTCCCGGGCGTGCCCCGAGATAGTCGTAGAAGGACTCGTCCCACGCAGGAAGGGGGAGGAGCGGGCCGAAGATCGCTGCAAAGACGACGAGGCTCAGCCAGCCACCGGCGATGTAGAAGCCGATGGGGCGCTTGCGCTCCTTCTTCTCCTTCTTGGCGGGCGCGGCCTCCGTCTCGGTGATGGTGGACTGCTCAGACACGGCGTTCCCTCGTTCTCGGGTCGATGATGTTGGTCAGGATGTCGATGAGGCTGTTGAAGAACACGTAGCCGAAGGAGATCAGTGCGATGAGGGTCTGCATCGCGATGACCTGGCGCGCGCCGATCGAATAGAAGACCTCGTACCCGATGCCCGGGATGACGAAGATCGTCTCGATGACGATCGTGCCGCCGATGAGGCCGCCCATGTTCAGGGCTGCTGACGTGAGCAGGGTGGTGCTGGACGGGCGGAACACGTGGCGCCACAGGATGCGACGGTCGGAGATGCCCTTCGACGCCGCCATCGTGACGTAGTCGTCCTTGAGCGTGGCGATCACGTCGGTTCGCAGGAGCCGCGTGTACGACGACGTGAGACCGACCGCGATGCTGATGACCGGGAGGATCATCAGTTTCAGGTGCTCGATGAGGTTCTCGCTGGGGGCGGTGTACCCGATGGGATCGACCCAGCCGAGCTGAACCGCGAAGACGAGAGACAGGATGAGTGCCAGGGCGAAACCGGGGAACGACACGAGGGTGAAGAGCGTGCTGGACACGATCTTGTCGAAGCGACCGTTCTCCTTGTAGGCCGAGACGAGCCCGAGCGGGATTGCGAAGGACAGGGCGACGATCTGTGCGTACACGATCAGCTGGAGCGTGACCGGCAGGGTCGCCTTGATCACCTCGGAGAG
This sequence comes from uncultured Bifidobacterium sp., assembly GCA_964466765.1. Taxonomy (GTDB): domain Bacteria; phylum Actinomycetota; class Acidimicrobiia; order Acidimicrobiales; family Ilumatobacteraceae; genus UBA2093. Next base: position 5,293 of record CAYXRQ010000099.1, read on the forward strand.
AGGACGCTTGCCGCCGTTCAGGAAGTAGTAGCCGAAGTCTCCCTGCAACAGGTTGCTGTACCAGTTCCACCAGTAGCCCACGATTCCGCGGTCGAGGTGCAGTTCCCTGCGGATCTGGGCGATGATCTCCGGTGTTCCCGAGCCTGCGACGAGCAACGATGCCGGGTCGCCCGGCAGAAGCCACACGAGACACGCGAGCAGGAAGGTCGCGATGGTGACGATCACCACCATGCCGACAAGCCGCTTAGCCAGCAGACGCAAGATGTCCATGTCCCCCCCTTGGTTGCATGAGACAGTACATGAGAAAGGGGGTGGCGCCCAAGTTGGGCACCACCCCCTTTCGAGGTTTGCTCAGCGAACGATCAGCCCTTGCCGGCGATCTTCTGGACTCCCGACCAGTCGATTCCCCAGTTGGTCATCACGCGCTGCGTCTTGCCCTCGGGCAGCTTGGTCTTGCCGATGTTGGTGAGACCGTTCTTCTTGTTCACGAAGAGCGTGAAGTAGAAGTGCGCCACGGAGCCCA
>CAYXRQ010000100.1:0-5744 GCA_964466765.1 uncultured Bifidobacterium sp.
GCCTTCATCACGACCTGTCCACCGATGAGCGCACCGAGCGGGCCGCCGAGCCACCACGGGAAGACCAGTTTCTCGGTCCAGGTGAAGAGGGTCCCGCCCGACTGGGTGGGCTCCAGGGTGAACTCGCCCGTGCCGGTGACGACACCGGTGTGGCGGACACCCATCACGCGACCGGGCTCCCACGCGGTGATCGTCATCCTGTCCACCAGTTTGATGGGGCCGACCTTGGTGTCGCAGAAGAACTCCGTGCCGACGCCGCGAGTCTGGCTGCTGATGAACCGGATGGCCACGGCGTCCGCCATCCAGTCGACGTGCCGTTCCACTGGCTCGACGACGTCCCACACCGTCTGCACGGGGGCGTCGATGTCGACGGAGACGCGGATGCCGGGCATCAGGCCGTCACGGCCGCACGGCGGATCTCGGCGGCCGCGGATTCGGGGGCCACGATGTTGATCATCACGCCGGTGCCGCGCTCGAAGCCGGCGGTGGTGGTGAGCTTGGGGAAGAGGTGCGCATGCCAGTGGTACTGGCCCGAGTGGTGCGACGGCGCGGTGTGGAACACCAGGTTGAACGCCACGTCCCCGATGGCCGCCACGAGCTGGCGGAGCGAGTCGCGCACGGCGATGCCGACACCGACCAGTTCCTCGTCGGTGCAGTCGGTGATGTGCTGGTGGTGCGTGCGGGGCATGACGAGCAGCTCGTACGGGCTGCTGCTCCAGAACGGGCAGATGACGACGGCACTGTCGTTCGACATCACGAAGCGCTCGCTGTTCTCCTCCACCCCGCTGGTCGTGCACACGATGCAGCCGCCCTTGAACCGCTCGAACGCGCGCTCCTCCTCGAGGATCTCGCCCGGGACGAAAGGCAGGCCGAGCAACTGGCCGTGAGGGTGGGCGAGCGAGGCGCCGGCCTCGCGGCCGTGGTTCACGATGGCCTGCGTGTAGCGGATGTGCGGAGTGGCGGCGTGGGCACGGAAACGGTCGCGCAGCATCAGCATCAACGAGGCGATGACGTCATCGGTGAAGCGCTCGAGCCTGCTGTCGTGGTCACGGGTGAACACGAAGACCTCGTGCGCACCGCTCGCCTCGGCCATGACGTGGACGGGGCCCATGTTGTGGACGGCCATGGTGTCGTCACCGACGAACGCGGGGTACCGGTTCTCGACGACGCGCATCGTCCAGTCGCCCTTCGCGTCGTGGACCTCAGCGAGCGACGGGTCGGCAGGGTCCGCACCGGGGCAGAACGGGCACGGAAGGTTCGGGTCGGACTCGACCTGGGTCGCGCGCGGCGCGAAGTCAGTGGTGCGCCTCGCGCGGTCGGGGACGATGGTCACCCAGCGACCGGTCAGAAGGTTCAGGCGAAGTTGACTCACTGCCCCAAAGGATAGGTGCGCCGGCAGGAAAGGACACGGCGTTCCCGCCTAGGCACATCCGTACACGGACACGTGCCTTCGCGAATCCCCGGTGAACGGGGCGAGCCGTCCGTCCCCGTGGCGCTCCAGGAGGCCCAGCCCTGCGTGCGCAGCGAGTGCATCCAGCTGGGCTGGCGCGAGGTAGCGCACGGACCAGGGGCGCAGGGTCACCGGTGACCCGTTCGCCAGTTCCACGAACTGGCCGATGATGCGCTGCGCGGAGACGTCGTGGCGGGTCACGGAGAGGACCACACGGTCGGCAGTGATGGAGCGGATCGTGACGTCGTCACCGGCGTCCCCGGGCCGTGCGACCGCTGCGTCGACCACGAACCGCGAGCCGGCACCCATCGCCGACCGGACGAGCGTGAGCGCCCTCCCCACGGCGTCATCGTCGGGGAGGTTGAAGAGTGTGTTGTACCCGCAGAACACCAGGTCGAACGTGCCCGCCGGGACCGAGACCGAGAAGTCGCCCGTGAGGAGGCGCGCACCCGAGAGAGAGGGCACCCCCGCCGCGCGCCCGATCATCGCGGCACTCGTGTCCACGCCGGTCAGTTCGTCGGCAGACCCTGCGCGTGCGCCGACGAGCCTGTCGAGCAGACGACCCGTCCCCACGCCGAGCTCCAGCACGCGCGCCGGACCGGCAGGCATGTGACGCACCAGTGCGTCGACGAAGTCGTGGTCCTCCAGCCCTCCGTACCACTCGTCGTACACGTCTGCGAACGAGTCGCCGTACGTGGACGCGGTGTAGCCGGGGATCCCGAACGGGTTGTCACTCACGGGGCAATTCCACCACGGTCACCTCCCTGCGGGCGCATCGGTAGCGTTGGTCCCATGGCAGCCGCAGCATCCACCCGGAAGCACGTCTACCTGGACCACGCTGCCTCGACCCCGATGCACCCCGAGGCCGTGGAGGCGATGCAGCACTACATGGCCGCCGAGTTCGCAAACCCTTCGGGTGCGCACGGTCCTGCCCGGTCCGCGCGGCGCGTCATCGACGAGTCGCGCGACGTGGTGGCCGAGATCATCGGGTGTGCCCCCGGCGAGGTCGTCTTCACCAGCGGCGGCACGGAGGGTGCCAACGCGGCAGTCTTTGGCGCGGTGCGCCGCAGCGGGGGCCGTGCGGTGTGCCCCGCCGCCGAGCACCATGCCGTGCTGCACTGTGTCGAGCACGCCGGCGGTGCGGTCGTTCCTGTCACCGCCGACGGAAATGTCGACATCGGCGCGCTCTCCGCGGAGCTCGTCCGTGGCGGTGTCTCCGTGGTCTCGGTCATGGCGGTGAACAACGAGGTCGGCTCCGTGAACGACATGGCCGCGGTGTCGGCCGCGGTGCGGCGTAATGCACCCGGTGCGGTGCTGCACACCGACGCCGTCCAGGCGGCGTGCTGGCTGGACCTCCGCGGGCTGTGGCCCCACGTCGACGTCCTCACTCTTTCCGCGCACAAGTTCGGCGGCCCGAAGGGCGCAGGCGTGATGGTCATCCGTGACGGCACGCCGCTCGAGCCGTTGATCCTCGGCGGCGGCCAGGAGCGCGACCGGCGCAGCGGCACCCTGAACGTCGCGGGCATCGCAGGGACGGCAGTCGCCCTCGCAGTCACGAACTCCCGTCGCGAGTCGGAGCATGCACGCCTTGACGCGCTCCGCCGCCGTCTCGTCGACGGGATCACGTCGCGCGTCGGGTGTGCGTCGCGGACGGTTCCGCTCGAGACGTCCGTGCCCGGGGTGGTCCACATCTGTTTCGAGGGCCTGGAGAGCGAGTCGCTCCTGTTCCTGCTCGACGAGCGCGGGGTGAGCGTCTCGGCGGCGTCCGCGTGCGCGAGCGGGGCGATGGAGCCGTCGCACGTCCTCGCCGCGATGGGCGTTCCCGCGTCCCGCATGACGGGCTCCGTGCGGTTCAGCCTCGGGCACACGACCACCCGGGACGATGTCGACACAGCGGTGGAGGCCGCGGTGGAGTCGGCGACGAGATTGCTGGCGGCGCGGAAGTGAGGGTCCTGCTCGCAATGTCCGGCGGGGTGGACTCGTCGGCCGCCGCCGTCGTGCTGCGCGACGCCGGCCACGACGTGACGGGCGTGACGATGCGCCTGTGGGGAGGCGAGAGCGACACCGGATGCTGCTCGGTGTCCGATGTCGACGACGCACGCAGGGTCGCCCAGCAGGCGGGGATCGACCACCTGGTGTTCAACTTCTCGGGAGACTTCGAGGAGCGCGTGGTCAACCCCTACGTAGATGCCCATGTCAACGGCATCACCCCGAACCCGTGCATCGAGTGCAACCGTCACCTGAAGTTCGACAGGCTGATCCGCCGCGGCCGCGAGCTCGGGTTCGACGCCGTCGCCACCGGACACCATGCCCGCATCGAGGAGCACGGCGGGCTGCTGCGTGTCGTCCGCGGGGCGGACACCGCGAAGGACCAGAGCTACGTGGTCCACATGCTGTCGGGGGAGGACCTCGGCTACGTGCTCTTCCCGGTGGGCGGGATGCAGAAGTCCGAGGTGCGCAGCCTCGCGGCGCGCTCGGGGCTGCGCACCGCGTCGAAGCCGGACAGCCAGGACGTGTGCTTCATCGGTTCCACGGCCGGGCGCGGCGGTTTCCTCTCGTCACGGATGGAGTTCCACCCCGCGGCGGTCGTCGACTCTGACGGCACCGAGGTCGGCAGTGTCGATGCGGTCGAATTGGTCACGCTGGGCCAGCGCCGGGGGCTCGGCCTCGGCGGCGGAGACAAGCGGTACGTGGTCGACGTCAGCATCAGGGACCGACGGGTGACGGTCGGGGGCGAGGACGACCTCCTCTCGCCCGGGCTCACCGTGGGGATGCTCGCGTGGCCCCATGCCACGGATGCCCGCATGCTCGACGGCGCCGATGTGCTGGTGCAGGGGAGTGCGCACGGTGCCCGCCACGGCGCGCGCGTGCAGACAGACGGAACCACGGCGCGGCTCACCTGGGAGCGGCCGCAGCGACGGATCTCGCCCGGCCAGACGGTGGTCTTCTACGACACCGGTGACACCCACGTGCTCGGCGGCGGCGTGGTCACCGATCCGGGCTGAGCGTCTCCTCCACTGCGGCCACCGCGGCCGCGGCCCGCAACGGTGCCACGGCGAAGGAAGTGACGTGCAGGGCCTCCGTGGTGCCGAGCGTGCGCATCGTGATCGGGGAGAGGATGACCTTGTCCGGCTGCGTCATCTCGATCCTGACGCGCCGGCCAGGGACCGCACCCGTGAGGTCCGCCTCGTCCCCGGCACGTTCCTCGAGTCTGACCGCGCCCAGGTGGTTGAGGCGGACCATCATCGTCTCGCCGAGCACCAGGTGGTCGTGCACCACGAGACCTGCGGGCACCACCACCAGCCACCGCCGCGAGAGCCTGTGCAGGCGCACGGGAACCTTCCACGCGAGCAGGGCGCCGGCGGCCGTGACGGGGATGCCGGCGGCCAGGTTCCCCGCGGCCAGCAGCAACGACCCTCCCACGGTGGTGAAGACGAGTACGGCCCACACGAGCACGGCCGGTGCGAGATAGGGGACCGGTGTGCGCAGCGCGAACCTGGTCTCGGCGCCGTAGGCGCTTCCCTGGACGAGCACGTCAGCGACGTCGCGCGAGAGGAGAACCCGCAGCATGACCACGGCCGGGAATGCCCAGACCGGGTTGCCCATGAAGAACGCAGTGACGGCCACGGCCGGCGCCAGGGTGCGCACCGCCGTGAGGGAGAGAGCCGCCGGCACGAACAACGCGACCATGACCGCCAGCCATGACGCCCATCCCCACGACCGGAGCACGGCGGAGACCGCGGCGGAACGCCCGTCCGCGACCGTGTCCCACGGCGCAAGCACGCCGACCGCGGCCCAGACGGCACGCGCGGCCCACATCAGCCTCATTGACGCCCCGTTGGCCGGTCTCGACATTCCACAAGCCTGCCGTGGTGCGCACGCCGACGCACAATCACGACGTCACGCCCCGCGACCGGGACGCACGATGACGCTGCCCGCTTCGTCCCCCGTGACCGGGTGCTGCTACCAATGAGGGACACCCCGAAGGTGGCGACAGGGACAGGGGCAAGGGAGGCGCCGCGATGATGAGACACGCGCAGCACGCCCCGGGTGCGTCCTTCGGCGTGGGGAGCCTCCCGCACCGCGAGACCGCCGACGCCGTCGAGTTCGCGTGGCGCGCCACTGACATCGTCACCATCCCGTCGCTCCCGCGTCGGTCGCCGGCGGAGTTGATGATCCCGCAGGGCCTGGCCGGGATCGAGGGCATCACCTCCGGCCAGTACGGGGGGATCGCCGTCGACCTGGACGCGCTCGATCTCGCCGGCGAGGCCGTCACGGATCTCTCGGGCGACAG
>CAYXRQ010000101.1:0-5725 GCA_964466765.1 uncultured Bifidobacterium sp.
CGGCCGGAGGGCCCGCGGGTGGCCGGTGTGCATGGTTTCTATGTGGTCCGGGGGATCCCGGGGCGTCGGCCATGCTATCGGCGGCCGCGCGGGGGTCAAAGGGGGCACGCGGGCAGGATGGGCGGGGCACCGCAGGCGGGAAGGCGGCACGAGCCTGCTTCCCGGCGCGGCGAACAGGACCCGCGGGTGCACCGGCTGGTCCCCGGACCTGACGCCCACGTATACGTGACCCGCAGAGGTCCCGAGCACCGTGTCCCTCCCGACCTCCCCGCCCTGCACGAGCCGGTCACCGGCGGGGACGACGTCGCCGTACGTGAGCAGGAGCCCCCGCCCGGTGCGGATCACCACGAACCGACGGCCCGCCACCGACCCGTCGAAGGCGACGGTGCCGGGGTGCCCGGCACGCACCGGCGCGCCGGCCGGCACGGCCACGGTGACTCCCCTGTGGCCGGCACACCTCTGGCACTCCGGCATCACGAACGGCTCCACGACCGGCCCGGGCAGGGTGACGGCCTCGGGCAGCGGGATGCACGCGGTCACCAGCGATGCGAGGAGGAAGGTCAGCGGCACGCCGCCATGTGTCTCACCCCATGCCGGCAGAGGCAAGACGTGCGCGCAGCTGCAGCACTGCCTTCGTGTGGATCTGGCTGATCCTGCTCTCGGTGACGCCGAGGGCCTCGCCGATCTCGGCGAGCGTGAGACCGTCCTCGTAGTAGAGGATGAGCACTGCCTGCTCCCGCTCGGGCAGGCGGCCGATCTCGCTTCGCATCGCGTCGCGCAGCTCGGCCTGCTCCAGCGCATGCCCCGGCTGCAGCTCGTGCGTGCTGTCGCTCGGTGCGGAGTCCATGGCCACGTGGTCGAGCGGACCGACGGAACCGGCCGCGATGTCGGCGAGCCACTGCTCCAGTTCCTCGACGGAGATGGACAGCTCGGCGGCGATCTCCTCGTCCGTCGGCGTTCGGCCGTGGGTGTGCTCGAGCACGGCGATCGCGTCCTGCACGGAGCGCGACCGCGAACGCACCGAACGGGGCACCCAGTCGAGCGCGCGCAGGCTGTCGAGGATCGCGCCGCGGATGCGCGGGATGGCGAAAGTCTCGAACTTCGCCCCGTTCTCGGGGTCGAACCTGTCGATCGCGTTCATCAGGCCGAACACCCCTGCGCTCACGAGGTCACCGGTGTCGACGGAGCGCGGGAGGCCGGCGGCGAGTCGGCCGGCCACGAACTTCACGAGCGAGGCGTAGTGGACGACCAGCCATTCGCGCGCCATCGGCTCGCTCGTGCCGTGCCACGCCTGCCACGCGGACTCGATTCCGTACCGGACGGGGCGTGCGTTCATGCCCGCGGGTGCGTCTCCGAGTAGGCAAGGCGGAGCTTCTCCTTGCTGACGTGCGTGTACCTCTGCGTGGTGCTCGCGTCGCTGTGGCCGAGCAGTTCCTGGATGCTGCGCGTGTCCGCGCCGTTGTCCATGAGATGGGTGGCGAACGAGTGGCGCAACGCATGGGGGTGGGTGCCGCCCGCCAGACCCACGCGCTCGGCCGCCTGCTCGAGGAGCCGCGCGACGTCGCGCCGGGACAGCTGCGCGCCGCGCGCACCGAGGAAGAGCGACGCGCCCGACCGCGCGGAGACGACCTCGTCGCGGACCCTGCGCCAGCGGGCGACGGCCGCCTTCGCCTGCAGGCTCACCGGGACGATGCGCTCCTTCGACCCCTTGCCCATGACCCGCAGCGTGGAGCCGTCCGCCGCGACGCTCTGCAGCGTGAGACCGCACACCTCGGACACGCGCAGGCCGCTGCCGTAGAGGATCTCCAGCACCGCGCGGTCGCGGGCCCTGCGCCACTCCGGTGCGTCCTCGTCCTCCGTGGACACCAGCTCCGCCGCCGTGTCCGCATCCAACGGCCGGGGCAGCCGCCCCTTCGCGGCGGGAGTGTGCACTGACACGGTGGGGTCGGACGAGGCGAGACCCTCACGGACGGCCCACGTGAAGTACCGGCGCAGGGACGCGATGCGGCGCGCGACCGTTCGCGACGTCGCGCCGGCGTCATGAAGGAGCGCCAGGTACTCGCGCACGTGCTCGCGCTCCGTTCCCGCGGGCGCGGCCCCCGGCACCGTGACCGTCATCCACTCGGCGAAGAGCTCGATGTCGCGCCGGTACGCGGCACGCGTGTTGGCGGCCGATGCGGTGAGCGACGACTCGTACCGCGCGGGCGACCACGCGGGCAGACGCGAGTCCCTCTCCGCGCAGGCACCCTTGAGGCTGGAGCCGCGGTCGGCGCGCGCGGCGGTCGGGGCCGCGCACGCGGCGCAGCGCGGGCCGTGTGCGGCGCGCACACCGCGGGCGGGGTTCGTGCGCGGGTCCCCGCCGCGGCGTGCGGGGTGCTCGCGGCAGTGCCAGGCAAAGTAGGCCGACACGGCAGACAGCGACTGGGCCACTGTCTCGACGGTGAGACCCGTCTCCTCCATGTGGGCGACCCACGCGGTCACGTGCTCCGCCCGCACGAGTGCCGGGTCGTGCACCCCGAGCCCGGCGAAGAACCCGGCGGCGCGCTTGATCACGTCGGCCCTGGACCGGCGGACGGCGTCCGCCACGCGCAGGGTGCGCACGTGCCGCGTGACTTCGTACGCGTCGGCAACGGGGTGCGTGTCGGTGGTGGGCCGTGCGGATGACGCCCTGGCTGCTCCGCCCATGCGACCCACCGTACTTGGCGGGGGTCAGGACGTGAGCGCCTCCCACCACCCGTTGTCGTGGGTCACCCAGCCGTCAGCCTCGAGACGCCCGAGCATCACCCCCACGTCGAAACGCCCGTGACCCGTGGCGAGCACGAGTTCCTCGCACGTCCTCGGCGTCCCGGCGAATGCGGCGAGCAGCAACTGCTCCGTCTCGCCGGGCCGGCGGCGGGTGTCAACCGAACGGAAGCGGGCACCGGCCGAGAGACCGAGCGCGACCATCACGTCGTCGACATCGGTGACGGGCCCGCAGCCGTCGCGCAGCAGTGCGTTGGTGCCGTCGCTCACCGGCATGCTCGGCGGGCCGGGGACCGCGAGGACCGTGACGTCGCGCATCATCGCCTCGCGCACCGTGATCATGGAGCCGCCGCGTGCCCTCGACTCCACGACCACGAGGACCTCGCAGAGCCCGGCGAGGATGCGGTTGCGCAGCGGGAAGCGGTGCGTCTCGGGCGGCGTGCCCGGCGGTGCCTCGGAGAGGACGACGCCGCGCGCTGCGATCTCCTCCCATTCGGCCCCGTGCTCCGGCGGGTAGATCACGTCGATGCCGCCCGCGACGACGGCCACCGGTGCACCGTCGGCCGCGGCCAGTGTTCCCCGGTGTGCCGCGACGTCGATGCCGCGCGCGAGGCCCGAGACCACGGCGACACCGTTCAGGGCGAGGTCGTTGCCCAGCCGCCGTGCGAATGCAGCGCCGGCCCGCGAGGCCGCGCGAGTGCCGATGATGCCGACACGGCGCCGCGCGAGAACGTGTGGGTCGCCACGGTGGAACAGCACTCCGGGCCCGCGGGGGTCGGCGAGGAGAACGGTCGGGTACCCCGGGGCTCCCGGCCATGTGACGCCGATGCCTGCCTCCTCGCAGCGCGCGGCGACGGTGTCCTCCAGCCCGCGGCACGCGCGCCACGCACGCCACACGCGCTCGTCGACCCCGGGCATCACCCGCTCGCCGTCCATGATGCGCTCCCACGTGGATGCGGGGTCACCCAGGCCGACCAACCGGCGGAGGCGCCCCGGTGTCTGCAGCGGCAGTGCCGCGAGCCCGGCGGCATGCCTCACCGTGGCTCCAGTTCACGGCGCAGTCCGACGGCGAGGATGACGTGGTCCTCCCCCACGTCGTCCTCACCGCGCAGGTCGGCGATGGTGCGCGCGACCCGCCTCACGCGGTGGTAACCGCGCGCCGTGAGGTCGCCGCGGCGGAGTCTCTCCTCCAGGACGGCACGTGCGGCGCCGCCGACCGGGGCGACCTCGTCGATCAATCCCGGGGGGATGAGTGCGTTCGGGCAGCCCTGGCGCTGCTCTGCCGTGCGGCGCGCCGCGGCGACACGTGCCGCGACGGCCGACGTGGGCTCGTCGCGACCCGTGGACATCACCGCCTCGGTGCGGGGGCGGGCCAGCCACATGCGCACGTCGAACCTGTCGAGCAGTGGCCCGCTGAAGCGGCGCAGGTACCTGCGCCTCATCTGAGGCGTGCAGCCGCACCCGGTGACCTGCTCGTTCGCGCACGGGCACGGGTTGCTCGCGCCCACCAGGAGGAAGCGGGCGGGCAGTTCCACCGACGACCGCGCCCGCGCGATGCGCACCGTGCCCTCCTCCAGTGGCTGGCGCAGCGCGTCGAGCAGGGTCGGCGAGAACTCGCCCATCTCGTCGAGGAACAGCACGCCGTTGTGCGCGAGCGACGCCTCGCCCGGCCTCACCGGCGAACCACCGCCCACGACCGACACCGTGGACGATGTGTGGTGCGGCGCACGGAACGGCGGGCACCAGGAGGGCGGCATCTCCGGCGGGAGACCGGCCGCGCTGCGGACCATGGACACCTCGAACGCAGCGCGCTCGTCGAGCGCGGGGAGGATGCCGGGCAGCCGCATCGCGAGCATGGACTTGCCGACGCCGGGCGGCCCGACCATCAACGTGTGATGGAACCCGGCCGCGGCGACCTCGAGCGCGAACTTCGCCTCAGGCTGGCCGCGCACGTCGGCGAGGTCGGGCGCCGCGTGCCCGCCCGTGGGCACGGTGTCGTGCGGCGCGCTGCGCCACTGCTCCTCACCCCTCAGCACCGCGATCACCTCGCGCAGGTCGGCGGCGGCGACGGCACGCCCGCCGGCGCCGAGGCGCGCCTCCGCGATGGAGTGCGACGGCACGACGACACGGTCACCTTCCGCCGAGAACGCCAGCGGCGCCGCCCCGGCGGCAGGTCTCAGCGAACCGTCGAGACCCAGTTCCCCGAGGAACGCGGTGCCTGACGCCGCGTCAGGGGGCACAGCCCCGTTCGCGACGAGCACACCGACGGCGATCGCGAGGTCTGCGGTGGGCCCGCCGCGTTTCTCCGCGGCACCGGCGAGGTTCACGGTGATGCGCCGGTTCGGCCACTCGACCCCGGAGCACAGGAGTGCGGCGCGCACCCTGTCGCGCGACTCCCTGCATGCCTCGTCGGGCTGGCCCACGATGGCGAACCCGGGCAGTCCGTGGCCGATGTGCACCTCCACGGTGATCGGTGCACCGAACACACCGTGGAGCGTGGACGAGTTGACGGCGGCGTACATGTGCAGTGCCTCCCCTGCGGGTCTCTGGAAGAATGACCGCCATGTGTGCACGCATCCCCCGCGCATCGGCGCTGCTCGCGGCGACGGTGCCCGTGCTCCTGTTGCTGGCGTCGTGCGGCGGCGAGCGCACCGGCACTGCGTTCTGCCGCCAGCTGGCGAGGGAGGTGCCTGCGATCGGCGAGCCGGTGACCACGAAGACCCAGGCACTGGCGATCGTGGAGCGCTACGAGAGACTGCTCGAGAGGGCACCGCTCACGATCGAGCCCGACCTGAGGATCGTCACCGACCTGCTGCGCATGGCGGCAAAGGTCGACACGGAGGACCCGGCGCAGGTCCAGGAGCTCGCCGACGCCAGCTACAAGGCGAAGAAGGCCAGCGAGAACGTGAGCGACTGGGTCAAGAGCACGTGCGCAGTCGACCTCGCCACCGGGCTCAGCATCGAGCCCCCGCGGACCGTGCCG
>CAYXRQ010000102.1:0-5673 GCA_964466765.1 uncultured Bifidobacterium sp.
CGTTTCTGTGCCGTACGGTACCCGCCGGCACCGATGATGGGCGAGGCGGGAGCGCCTGCGACTAGCCTCTCCGGGCATGGGACAGCCCGTTGCAGTCGAACAGAAACCAGGTCTCGCAGCCACGGTGGTGCGCTTCGAGACGAACAGGTCGCTCACGGGCATGGGCCACGAGTCGTTCGCCTCGGCCGCCGAGGCCAAGGGCCCCCGCCCGGCCGCCGTGCTGGCGCGCCGTTTCTTCGAGTCCGGCCAGGTGTCGAAGGTCCACGTGTACGGCAACATCGTCACGGCCACCCTCTCTGCGGGTGCCTCCCAGGCGGGTCTCGACGCGATCGTGCGCGACCTCTACCAGTACTGGAAGCCCGGCATGGAACCGCCGTCGGTGGAGGAACTGATGGCCCAGGTGCCCGCTGCCGCAGAGGCACCGGCCGCCGCCGCACCGGGGGACGCCGGCTCCGGCCTCGACCCGCGTGTTCCCGCCCACCTGTGGGAGCGCAGCAAGCTCGGGCGCGAGCGCTGGTTCGCCAAGAAGGGCTGACACCTCTCTCTTGTCCCGGGATGTGCCTGCGGGGCCGCCCCTGAAACCACCGAACATATGTTCGGTACGATGCCGGCATGACGTTGCCCGCAGGTGTCGAGACCGCCGCCGATCTTCTCGCGCGCAGCGGCACCCACACCGCACTGCCGGTGTGTGCACCTCTCGCCGGGGTGCTGCCCCTCGGGGGTCTCGAGCGCGGTCGCGTCCACGGCATCACCGGTGACGCAGCCGTGTCGCTGGTCTATGCGCTCGTTGCCGAGGCCACGGAGCACGGGGCGTGGTGCGCGTTCGTCGACATGCCGCACGCGGGCCTTCGCGCCGCGCACGAGCACGGCGTGGCACTGCAGCGTGTCGTGTGCATCGACACCGACCGTTCGTCGTCGTGGGCACGCACCGTCGGCGCACTCGTCGAGGGCATCGACATCGTCGTGGTGCGCGACCCCGTGTGCACCACTGCGGAGGCGCGCAAGGTGGCATCACGCGTGAAGGCCCAGGGTGCGGTGCTGATCGTCCACGGCAGGCCGGGCCCGTTCCCCGTCGACATGCACCTCTCCGTGCGCACGCAGTCGTGGTGCTTCGGCGCGTGCGCGACCGACCGCACGGTCGGCATCACCGTGGAGGGCCGCCGGGTGCCGGGCCGGCGCTCCGCCACCGTCCTGCTTCCCTCCGTCTCGGGCCGCGCGGCCGCCGTCTGATGCGCAGCATCGTGGTGGTGCACCCCTCGTGGCACGCCGAGCACGGCGCCCACGGGCCGGAGCACGAGTACCGCACGTACGAACCCGTCGTGCGCGCCGTCGGCACGGTGTCCCCGCTGGTGGAGGTCGTTGCTCCCGGCTGTCTGGTGTTCCTGTCGCGCGGGCCGTCGCGCTACTTCGGCGGCGAGCACGCGGTGGTGGGCAGGGTGCAGTCGCTCGTGGCTGAGGTGGGCGGCGGCGGTTTCGGTGTCGGTGCCGCCGGCTCGCGGTTCGCGGCCATGGCGGCGGCGCACATGGCGGCATCGCGTGCGCAGCCGTGCATCATCGACCCGTCCGTCACGCAGGAGTTCGTCGGTGCGCTGCCCGTGGCGGCGATGCACCGTCTCGCGGGCGTCTCTGACGACATCGTCGACCTGTTCCGGCGGCTCGGCCTGGGCACGTGCGGCGCGGTGGCCGCGCTCGGTGAGAGGGCCCTCATCGAGCGGTTCGGTCTCGACGGCCGCCTGGCGCACCGTCTGGCAAGCGGCACCGAGGTGCACCTGCTCGATCCCGGTGCGCCGCCGCCCGACATCGTCCGTGCCGTCGACCTCGACTTCCCGCTCACCGACGTGCGCCACGTGGTGGGTGCCGCGCGTGCCTGCATCGAGGACGCACTCGCTGCGGTGTCGCGCACGGGGCGCCAGTGCGTGCGCGTCCTCGTCTCGTGCGAGACCGACCACGCCGAGACGTCCGAGCGCATCTGGGCCGAGCCGCGCGGCTTCACGCCTGCCGCGGTGGCGCAGCGGCTCTCGTGGCAGCTGGAGGGATGGCTTGTGCCCGCGGCGGACGGGCCGGCCGAGGATGCTGCCGTGTCGTCCGGGGTAGTGCGCGTGGTGGTCACCCCGCTCGAGTGCCGTGACGTGCTGGTCGACCAGCCGTTGCTGTGGGGAGGCCACCGGGAGAACGCCGAGCGTGCCTCCCGTGCGGTCGGCATGGCTGTGGCCGCGGGCGGCGGGGTGACCGTCACGGTGCCGCAGTGGAACGGCGGGCGTGACGCATCAGGGGAGTACGGGCGCATCCCCGTGGACATGGTGGATCTCTGTGACGCCGTGGCCGCAGAGCAGCGCGTGCAGGAGGGCCGTGGCGTGCCGCGCGACTGGCGCGGCGCACTGCCCGTTCCTTCACCCACCGTGGTGCACCCGCAGCCGCCGCCGGTGCGCGTGACGGACGCACGCGGAGAGGACGTGTCGGTCACGGGCCGTCACGAGCTCTCGGCCGACCCTGCGCACGTGGATGCCGGCCGGCACGGGTTCACCGTGCTGCGTCACGCCGGGCCGTGGCCGGTGGAGGAACGCTGGTGGGACCATGTGCGGCGCAGGCGCCTGGCCCGCGTGCAGGTCCTGGTGCGCGAGGACCGCACCGGTCTCGAGAGGGTGCTGCTGCTCGGTCTCGAGAACGGTGCGTGGAGCCTCATCGCGCGTTACGACTGATCGTTCCCGCGGATGATCTCGTCGAACATCCGGTCGAACCGCTCCTGGTCGTCGGTGTTGTCGGTGATCTCGTCGTCTGACACGGTGCAGTCGTGACAGTCCCGTGCCACCGCGGTGACGTGCCACCCGTCCGTCTGCAGGTCCCTGCAGACGGACGACACCGCCTGCAGCATGTCGGTGCTCCACATGTCGACGGTCTGGAACTCGTCAAGCACCGGGTGGTGCAGCGTGACCTCGAAGTACTCGAGCTCCTGGAAGCTCTCCACGAGCCGCGCGATCTGCTCGGGGGTGAGGTCGTGCCCGTGCGGGGACGGGTCATCGGGAAGGTTGTGTTCTGCTGTCATGTGTTCTCCTGTCGTGAGACCGGACCCCGCGGACCGGGGTCGAGGTGAGGCGGGCCAACACACGAAGAGCTACATGGCGCACATGGTACGAATGGGGTGTGTCACGCGCGGCGACGGAACAGTTGGTGAGATGGATGAACTCGCACATCCCTGTCGACGAACGCGAGCGCGAGTCAATCGCGACATTTGTCTCCGTCGCGCCCACGCTGCGCGACCCGTTCAATGAGCACGCGAACCCCGTGCACATCACCGCGTCGGGCATCCTCGTCAGTGACGACGCCACGGTGACTGCACTGCACCTCCACAAACGGCTCGGCATGTGGCTGCAGCCCGGTGGCCACATCGAGCCGGGGGAGTCACCCGCCGCCGGTGCGTTGCGCGAGGCAGCTGAGGAGATCGGTGTGCCGGTGCGCCACGAGACGGAGGACGGCCTGCTCTTCCATGTCGACGTGCACCCGGGTCCGAAGGGGCACACGCACCTGGACCTGCGCTACCTGCTGCGGGCCCCGCGGGTCACCCCGCAGCCGGCCGACGGCGAGAGCGGCCAGGTGGGGTGGTTCACCTGGGAGGAGGCCGGGGCCATGGCTGATGTGGGTCTTGCGGGGGCTCTGCGGGCCGCCCGGGCCTTGCTGGGCACGGCCTGACCCCTTTTCATACGAACATATGTTCGGTAGGGTCAGTGACCCTTATGGGGTTCAGCAACCCGCCCATGCCGTGGAACGAACTGGAGGCACGCCTGTCGAACGGGCGGGCCCCGTCGTCGGCGTCCTGGAACGGCGGCGGTGACGGCCCGGCGCTCGGCGCCAAGCGCCAGCCGTTCGAGCCGGGCGTGGAGCGCAGGCACGGCGGTGTGCCGTACGCAGAGCTGCACTGCCGCTCGAACTTCTCCTTCCTGCAGGGTGCGGCGCACCCCGAGCAGCTCGCCGAGTGCGCCGCCGCCCTCGGTCTCGACGCACTCGCGCTGACGGACCGCAACGGCCTCTACGGCGTGGTGCGCTTCGCGGAGGCCGCGCGCGCCGTTGGCCTGCCCACAGTGTTCGGCACCGAGATCGGGTGCGGCGGGTTCGAGGGGGCAGACGATGGCGACATCGTGCTGCTCGCGAAGGGGACCGCCGGGTACGCGCGCATGGCCCGCGCGATCAGCGAGGGACAGCTGGCCGGCAGCAAGAACGAGCCCGTGTTCCTCGTGGGTGACGTCGCGCGCACGGTGCGCGGGCACTGCCTCGTGCTCACGGGCGGCCGCGACGGCGCGCTCGTGCGCGCGTTCGAGCGGCACGGGCCGTCGTCCGCGCAGCACGTGCTGGCGCAGACGGTGTGCGCGTTCGGCGCGGAGAACGTGCTCGTGGAGCTGTGGGACCACGGCGACCCGGTCGACACCATCCGCAACGACCAGTTCGTGCGCATGGCGGCCCGGCTCGACCTGCAGTGCGTGGCCACCAACAACGTGTCGTACGCGGTGCCGGCGCAGCACCGCCTGGCCACCGCGTTCGCCGCGGTGAACCAGCGCGCTGCGCTCGACGACGTCGACCACAGCCTGTCGCCGGCGGCGACGGCGTACCTGCGCTCCGGCGCGGAGCAGGAGCGCCGTTTCGCCAGGTACCCGGGCACCGTGGCGAACGCGGCGCGCATCGGCGCGGAGACGGCGTTCGACCTCTCCCTGGTGGCGCCGTCCCTGCCGCCGTTCCCGTGCCCGGACGGCCTCACCGAGATGCAGCACCTGCGCAACCTGGTGGATGCCGGCGCCACCCGCCGCTACGGGTCGCGCCCCTCCGACAGCGCCGAGGACCTCTCCCTGCGCGCACGCGCGTGGCGCACCATCGACCACGAGCTCTCCGTCATCGAGACGCTCGGCTTCGCCGGGTACTTCCTCGTGGTGTGGGACATCGTGCGCTTCTGCGGGGAGAACGGGATCCTGTGCCAGGGCCGCGGCAGCGCCGCCAACAGCGCGGTGTGCTTCTCCCTCGGCATCACCAAGGCGGACGCGGTGTCGCTCGGGCTGTTGTTCGAGCGTTTCCTCTCGCCGGAGCGGGACGGCCCGCCCGACATCGACATCGACATCGAGAGCGGGCGCCGCGAGGAGGTCATCCAGTACGTGTACGCGCGCCACGGCAGGCACCACGCCGCGCAGGTGGCGAACGTGATCACCTACCGCTCGCGCTCCGCGGTGCGCGACATGGCGCGTGCGCTCGGCCACGGGCCGGGGCTGCAGGACTCGTGGAGCAAGCAGGTGGACGCGTGGGGGACCGTCGCCGTCACCGCCGCGAACAACGACCACGGCATCCCCGACCTCGTGCTGGAGATGGCGGCGGAGGTGGAGAACATGCCGCGCCACCTCGGCATCCACTCGGGCGGCATGGTCATCTGCGACAGGCCCATCATCGAGGTGTGCCCCGTGGAGTGGGCGCGCATGGAGAACCGCAGCGTGCTGCAGTGGGACAAGGACGACTGCGCCGCCGTGGGCCTCGTCAAGTTCGACCTGCTCGGCCTCGGCATGCTGTCCGCGCTCGGCAACGCGGTGCGCCTCATCGAGCAGCACAGGGGACGCACGGTCGACCTGGCCGCACTGCCCCAGGAGGACGAGGTCTACGCCATGCTGTGCCGTGCCGACACGGTGGGCGTGTTCCAGATCG
>CAYXRQ010000103.1:0-5666 GCA_964466765.1 uncultured Bifidobacterium sp.
CTCATCGAGTTCCGCGAGGAGGGCTGGAGCACCCACGTCGTCTTCATGGACGACGACATCAGCCTGGAGCCGGAGGCGATCGTGCGCACGATCGCGCTGCTCTCCCATGCCACCTCGCCGGACCTGTGCGTGCACGGGGCGATGATGAGCGAGGAGCAGCCCTGGCTGCAGTTCGAGGCCGGGTCGCACTACGAGTACCGCGCGGTGTACCCGTTGCGTGCCGTCGGGCGCGGTATCGACCTGCGCCGGCGTGCCGACGTGGTGCGCGACGCCCTGGAGGAGGACCTGCACTACTCGGCGTGGTGGTTCACCGTGTTCCCGATGCACATCGCCAAGGACAACCCGTTGCCGGTGTTCGTGCGCGGCGACGACGTGGCATTCGGCCTGATGCACACCGGCCAGCACACGGTCACCATGCAGGGGATCTGCGTGTGGCACGCGGACTTCGCGCTGAAGAACAACCCGTCGTCGCTCTACTACGAGGTGCGCAACTTCGCCCTGATCGACACGCTCGTGTTCGACGACCACAAGGCGCGGCACCTCGCGTGGCGTTACCTGGGGTTCGGCTTCCGCAACGCCTACTCGCACCGTTATGCGAGTGCGGAGTACATGATCTGGGGCATGCGCGACTTCCTCGCCGGCCCGGACGAGTGGATGCGCATCGACCACGCCGCCAAGCACGACCAGGTCCGCCAGGTGAGCGAGGAGAAGGCGGCACCGCTCACCCCGGAGCTCCTCGCACTCGGGTTCACGCCGCCGCGGCCGAAGTTCATACGTCTCGGCGGGTACCTCATGGCTCCGTTCCTCGGGGCGGGGCAGTTCCTGCCGAAGCCCATGCGCTCGAGCGCGGTGGGCGTGGCGCAGATCGACGTGAGGGCCGTGGGTCTCGCCATCCGGCACAAGTCGATCCTGTACCGCCACCCGCGGTTCGATGAGGGGTTCGTGTGCGAGCGTGACTACCGCAGGTTCGCACGAATCCAGCGCGAGGTGTTCTCGACCGCGCTGCAGCTCATGCGCAGCTACCGCCGACTGAAGAAGGCCTACCGTGCGGCCTACCCCGAGATGGTGAGCACGGAGTCCTGGAAGAAGCGCTGCGGCATCAACTGAGCCCGCCGCGCGTCAGGCGCGGGCCGCGGTTGCCATGAGGACAGACCACGTGGACGGCCCGACCCTGCCGGACTGGGGAAGGCCGGCCCGCTTCTGGAAGGTCTTCACGTGCGTCACGAGGGCGCTGCCGTAGACGCCGTCCGCGGCGATGCGGGTCTGCAGCACCTTGGCGAGCGCCCGCTGCACCGTCTTGACCGACGGGTGCTTGGTGCCCTTGCGGAGCACACCGAGTTCCGGGCGTGCCCCCAGCCCGAGAGCGTCCCATGTCGCGCGGTCGACAGTCCCCGTGGCCGGCAGGTTCGCGGTCGCCTGGAAGGCCGACACGGCGGCCGCCGTGCCCTTGCCGAACTGTCCGTCCGTGGCGAGCTTCTTCTTGCCGGTGAGCTTCAGGACCTTGTTGAGGGTGACCTGGACCGTGCGCACCATCGCCCCCTCGTTCTTCACGGCGAGCGGCAGCCCGGGCACCACCGGGATCGCCGCGGCGGCAGCCGGCAGCAGGCCGCGTGCCCGCAGGTCGTCCAGCTGGGCCCGCAGGAAGAGTGCGAACTCCGTCTGCCCGGAGGCGTTCAGGTGGACCCAGCAGCACAACGACACGTTGTCGAACCAGCGCCACTGGTTCGGTGCACTGCTCGCGGCGTTCCAGTCGAGCACGGTGATCGACGGGTTCGCCGCGGCGGCCGCGGCGAGCGCGGCGTTCGTGCGGGAGTAGGTGCGCGTGGTGGAACGGGTCGAGAGGTTCACGAAGATGATGCGCTGCACGCCCTTCGCCGTGAGCGCGCTCAGCATCTGCTGCACCTCTGACTCCACCGTGTTCTGGTCGTCGTTGTAGCCGAGTGCGATGATCGCGATGGCCGGTGCCTCCACTGAGTTCACGATTCCGATGCCGTCGGTGTCAATCTGCGGAGCGGCCACATTGGAGATGCAGTCCGCCCCGACGAAACCGCGGCCCGCGCACGCGTGCCATGTCATTGCGGGGTACGAGGGCGTCACGACCGCGGCGAACTCGTTCGCGATGCTCTCGCTGACCGAGTCACCGATGAAGAGGATGGAACCGACCGGCGCCGCCGCGGGGTCGACAGGCGGGGCGGGCGACGTGTCGTACCAGGGGGAGTTGAGGTCCCAGTCGCTGCGGAAGTCCCAGGCCTTGCGCGTGACGGTGCCAGCGGTCCCGGTGATCGTCACGCTGACGGCGTAGCCGTTCCAGTCGCCACCGAGTCCGTCGTGCGCGGTGACGACGGAGGTGAGCACGCCAATTGACGGGTACTTCTTCTGGATCTCCGCGGCTGAGAGCGTCCGTGACCATGTCTGCAGCTGGGCGTCCGCGGCAAGGTCGCCGTCATCCGGCTTGGCCGCGAAGGTGCCGGCGGCCGTCCGGCCACCGTTCGAGCTGGTGAACTCCGTGCGCGCGATCGCTCCGGCGGCGGAGCGGATGACCACGCCCGCAGTCTCGGCGACCGCCCTGTCGGTGCGCGCGTCCTCGAGTATTGCGGGGGTGGACCCGCCGACGGTGCGGGTGGCCGCGCCGCCGTACACCTGGCAGTCCATGGTGTCGCATGTCTTGGCATACGAGTAGCGGGACTCCGAGACCGAGTAGCTGCGCGCCGCCACGGCCTGCGCGCGCAGGGCATTCATGCCGAGGCCGCCGACCTGGTCACCCCAGCCGGCAGGGGACTCGCGCGGCACCACGCCGCGCAGGTACGACTCGAGGGCCACGGTGTTGACCGTGCGGTAGTTGCCCTTCCCGTCGTTGGCGGCCCGGATGCTGCCGCGGTAGTAGCGGATGCGGCCGTTGCGGTACGTGGAGTCGGGGGGCTCGCAGACTCCGATGAGGTCCGTGGGCGCGACGGCCGCAGGAATGGAGCCGTTCAGGGAGGTGAACTCGACGGGGCCTGCCACGCCTGTGGCGAGCCGGGTGAAGGATGCAGGGACCGACTTCGACGCGCAGACGGGGCCGGCAGACGCGAACACGTCGTAGGTGTTGCGCCCGGTGGGCTTGGCGACGAGGGCCCCCCACTGGCCGACCTGGCCCGGCTGGCCGGCCCACGTGAGCGTGCCGTTGTCGGAGATGACGGAGGTGTTGGCGCCGTCGATCGTCTCGAGGCGCACGGACATGTTGCCCCCGGGAAGGAGCCGCGCATCGGCCTCCACGATCGCGGAGATGACGTGCCCCTTGTCGTAGTAGAAGGCGAGGATCTCCTGCCAGGTCTTCTGGAACTTCGTCGCCCAGCCGAGTGCGCCGTACTGGCTGAGACCGCGGCCGTGGCCGAACCCGCGGCCGCGCACGATGACCGCGTCCGGCGGGAGCGAGTCCGCGGAAGTGCTCGCGGGGGGCACAGCCCCGGCGGTGAAAGTAGCGAGGGAGACTGCGACCAGCAGGGTGAGATTGCGCCCGGGGCGGCGGCGGTGTGCTGGTGGTCGCATCGAGCGACCACGCTAGGTGTTGGCGGCCTCCGCGGGGTGGCGCTCGATGACTTCCCGTTCCTGGATGGTGACGCCGGTGAGCACGAGCGCCATCCCGAGCAGATCCACGCCGGTGGGGGTCTGGTCGAGGAAGAGGAACCCGAAGACCGACGCGGTGACGGGGAGGAGCGCGAGCATCACCGAGAACCTTCGCACGGGGATGCGGCGCAGCGTCGACTGGTCTATCCCGTACCCGATCGCACTGGAGAGCATCCCGACGAGGCAGCAGAGCAGCACCAGCCGCGCAGAGGAGAATGCAGTACCGGCATCGGCAACTCCCACCGGCGTGATGACGAGACCACCGAGGACGAGGCCCCAACCGAGGCCCGCCACGCCCCTGCCGCCGAGCGCGACCCGCGAGCCGAGCACCACGTAGCCGGCCCACATCAGTGAGGCGACGAGGATGAACACCAGGCCGAGCGGCTCGTTGCCGATCTCCACGCCGCCGAGCAGGAACACGCCGGCCGTGGCGAGCGCGAGTGCAAGCAGGTTGCGGGGCGTGCGGGTGGCGATGGCGGCGACCGCAATCGGGCCGATGAACTCGATGGTCACTCCCTTGCCGAGCGGGAGCCTGTCAATGGCGAGGTAGAAGAACAGGTTCATGAGGGCCGTGGCGGTGCCGAACAACCCGGCTGCCACCACGTCACGGCGCGTCCAAGGGGCATGGCCGCGCCGGACCGAGAATGCGATCAGGATGGCTGCGGCACTGAGCACGCGGATCCACGCGACGGTCGCCGGGGCGACCTCGTCGAAGAGACCGACCGCCACCACCGCACCCGTGTACTGGGCCGAGGCGGAGGCGAGGAAGAGGAACTCGGGCGGGACGCGGTGGATGAGAGGCACCGCCCCGTCCGCGTGCGGCGCGGACACTGTGGCCTGGCTGCTCAGTCGAAGAGGTCGGGGTCCGTGCGGCAGATCTCCTGCCACAGCGGCTGGAAGTGCATCCAGCCGGTGATCGCGTTGCCCGCGTTCTCGCGGGTGTACACGGCGGACTCGTGCGGGATGTGCTTCGGCGTGCCCGCGGCCATGGCGGCGAGCTGGGCCTGGGCGCAGCGCTCGAAGCAGACGAACCAGAACACGGCCTCGTCGATGGTGGAGCCGACGGTGAAGTGCCCGTGGTTCTGGTGGATCGCGGCGCGGTTCATCCCGAAGGCCTTCGCGAAGTCGCGGCCGGCCGCCTCCTCGAACACCACGGCGCCGCCGTGGTCTGAGATGACGGTGTTGCACTCGTAGAACGCGCAGGAGTCCTGCGTGAGGGCGTCGAGCTTGATGCCGAGGCTGCTGAACGCCTTGCCGTACACGGAGTGGGCATGGGCTGCGGCGACCACATCGGGGCGCGCCTCGTGCACGGCCGCGTGCAGCACGTACGCCGCACGGTTCACGCTGTGCTTGCCGTACACCACGTCACCGTTGTGGTCCACCAGGATCAGGTCGCTGACGCGCATGTGGCGGAAGGAGAGGCCGAGAGGGTTCACCCAGAACATGTCGGGGAACTCGGGGTCGCGCACGGTGATGTGCCCGGCAACGCCCTCGCCGAAACCGAAGCGGCCGAAGATGCGCAGCGCTCCGGCCAGTTTCTGCTTGCGGTGGAGGCGCTCCTCCTCCACGGTGGCCCGCGGTGCGAGGTCCTCGAAGCCGATGGTGGTGACCTCCTTCGGCGTGAGCGGGATGCCGTCGATCGACCGGGCCGAGCTGGGTGCGTCTGGGGTAATCGTCATGCGCCCACCTTACGGCACAATGGTTGGCATGGGAATCAGCGAGATCCGGCCCGAATCGATGGCCCCGCCCGCGGCGAACTACGCCCACGCGGTGGCCGTGGACGGGGCGCAGCGCCTGGTCTTCACCAGTGGCGTCGTGCCGACCATGCCCGATGGGACCGTCCCTCCCACGGTGGAGGGCCAGGCCCGGGTGGTCTGGGCGAACCTGCTGAACATCCTGCGCGATGCCGGGCTCGGCACCCGTGACATCGCGAGCATCACCACCTACGTCGTCGTGGCTGACGACATGGATGACCGTCTCGCGGCCGTGATGGCGGTGCGCGACGAGGTGATGGGGGAGCACCGGGCCGCGAGCACCCTCGTGACCGTGCCGGCGCTCGC
>CAYXRQ010000104.1:0-5641 GCA_964466765.1 uncultured Bifidobacterium sp.
GACAATGTGAACTGTCTGGGTGTCGACCCGGATCTCTTCTTCCCCGAGCGCGGGGCCAGCACCCGTGAGGCAAAGGAAGTCTGCAGGGGTTGCGTCGTGCGCGGCGAGTGCCTCGAGTACGCGCTTGCCAACGGCGAGAAGTTCGGCATCTGGGGCGGTCTCTCCGAGCGTGAGCGCCGCCGCCTCCGCCGTCAGCGTGCCCAGGCCACGCGCGGCATCAACGTCGTCAACGGCTGATCCCGAGCGCGCTGATGCGCGCCTCGATCGTCCTGTCCTCGGAGAGGTCGAGTTCCTCCCACCGACCCCGGGGGATCGCTGACAGGACCGCGCGCGGCACCAAGCCCACCAGCTCGGCGTGTGAGACGACGGCACTGGTCCCCTCGCACTCCCGCCGCACGGAGTCGAACGCCTCGCGCGGCCCGGCAACCGCGAGGTCCACGAGGTTCATGCTCACCTGGGTGAGGCCGCCCACCTGCAGGCCGAGCGTGCGGATGCCGGGCGCACGCACGTGCGATGCGATCGCGCGCGTCTCCTGCAGTGAGCACCCGCGGAGCCACACGTTGTAGGCCACCAGCACCTCCCTTGCCCCCACACACACCGCCCCTGCGGTCGGGTGCGGTGCGGTCGGGCCCGTGTCGGGGGAGAGGTCCCTCCAGGCGCGCCTGCGCACCTCCGGGAGCGTGAGGCCGGTGCCGTAGAGGAATGCGGGAACACCGAGCGCCCCGGAGATCCACCGTGCGAAGTCGTCCCTGGCCGCGATCGCCGCCGCGAAGTCCGTGCCGGGGAGCGGCACGAACGGCACGACGTCCACCACGCCCAGCCGCGGGTGGACACCTGTGTGGGCCGCGATCGAGAGCCTCTCCACCGCGTGCGAGGCGAGAACGCGGGGCGCTTCTGTGCCCACGAGAGTGAAGACGCTGCGGTTGTGGTCGGCGTCGGTGTGGACGTCGAGGAGGTGAGGCCGGAGCGTCTCGGCGAGACCGCCGAGGAATGCGGTGTCGCGTCCCTCGCTGATGTTGACGACGCACTCGAGCACGTGAGTTGCCTACCAGCCGCGGGGAGCGCGCGCCACCACCGGTGGTAGGGTCGGCCCCATGGGTACTCCTGAAATCCTCATGATCGCCGTCATCGTGCTCGTCCTGTTCGGCGGGTCCCAGATCCCGAAGATCGCCAAGAACCTCGGCCAGGCGCAGCGCGAGCTGAAGAAGGCCATGGACGAGGGCAAGGCCGAGGACAAGCCCTCCGGCGACAAGTAACGGACCGTCCCGCGCGCCGCGCGGAACGGTCAGGCCTGCTGGTTCTTGCGCCTCTTCAGTATGCGGCGCCGCTCACGCTCGCTGCACCCGCCCCACACGCCGTGCTCGACCCGCTCCGTGAGCGCGTACTCGAGGCACTCAGTGACGACGGGGCATCCCTTGCAGATCGCGCGGGCCCTGTCGACGCCGACGCCGTCTGACGGGAAGAACGTGGCTGGCGGGTAGTTGCGGCAGTTGCCGCGCGCCATCCACGCAGTGGGGGAGTCGTCGAAGGGGACGTTCGCCGGGGCCGGCTGCTCCGTGACCTGCAACTTGGTTCTCATGGCTTTCCTCCTTGCCGCCGTGCGGTGGCATTCGGTTCGGAGTCATTTCTGACTCCGAGTCATGACGGGAAGTTCCCGCAAGGCCAAGTCAAGCACGGCACCGACCAGGGGTGTCGGCAGTGTGACGAAGAATGAGGTAAATGTTCCGGTTGTCCACAGGTGTCCTTCAGGAACACGCGGGAATGCCTGGGAAAACGTGCGAAAACATGCCCCGCCAAGTGCCGATAGCATCACGGTGTTCTCATCCGCCGTTGGAGGCACCATGTCCGATCACACCATCACTGAACCGCCCCGCGCGCACGCCCGCATCGTGTTCCTGGGCGCAGTTGCGCCCCACTGGGAGGTCTACGGGGACTGGGGTGACCGCACGGTCCTCGAGGAGTTCCGCGCCCGCGTGCTGGCCAGGCTGGTCCTGCTGCCCCGTGACGACCCGCAGTTCCGCCGCAACATGTCCCGGATCGTGAGGGACGCCGAGCGCGAGCTGATCTCGCTCGAGTGGGACATGGGCGACCCGAACTACCAGTTCGAGCGCCCCGAACCGCAGCGCTGACCAGGGTGGCCCAGCGTTCGGTTACAACAAGTCCGGCAGCCCGTTGAGTGCGGGCCCATCAACCAGGCAGGAGAGACATGGATGAGCTGAGAAGGGGCTTTCACCAGGAGCTTGACGTGGTCCGGGGAGATCTGTCGAAACTTGCTGCACTGGCGATCGAGGCAAATTCCCGGGCCACTCGGGTGCTTCTCGACGGCGACCTTGAGTCCGCCAATCAACTCATTGAGGATGATGACGAGATCGATGCGTTGTCGGTCGACCTGGAGGAGCACTGCTACAAGCTGATTGCGCTCCAGGCGCCGGTGGCCGGCGACCTTCGCCAGCTGGTGGCCATCGTGAAGATGGTGGGCGAGATCGAACGTTCGGCCGACCTGGCGGTCAACATTGCAAAGGCTGCCAGACGCATATACGGGCATGAGCTCGACCCGAAGGTCCGCGGGCTCATTGCCCAGATGGGAGAACAGGCGCGCCAGTTGTTCACCGCGGCACTCGAGGCTTTCGAGACCAATGATGCCGCGAAAGCGGCTGCACTCGATGACATGGACTCCTTCCTCGACGGGCTCCAGCGCGAACTCGTCCGGAGGATCATTGAGAGCCGTTCGGAGAGCGAGATTGACCTGCAGGTTGCGATCCAACTTGCGATGGTTGCGCGGTTCTACGAACGAATAGGTGACCACGCTGTGAACATTGGCGAACGGGTGCGCTACTTGGTGGATGGCTGGATGCCGGAGCACCGTGGGGCAGAGAGGTACAAGCGCCGTACCGACAACACGGGTGAGATTCCCCGTTCCCAGATTGGCTGATCCCAACCATGGAGGCTTTCCTGGCGGGGGTGGTCTTGGGCGTCGTCCTCGTGCCCGCTGTCGTTCGCGCACGTCAGATCGCCGTTCCCGGGGTATCGACGGACCGCGTCACGACGCCGCTGCCGGAGGAGATACCGGCCAGACTCGATCTCAGGCGCGTTCTCGACGCGATTCCACTGGGGGTTGTGGTGGTCAACGCGAATGGAGTCAACGTGGTGAGGAATGCCGCGGCTGTGGCTTTCACCGGCAAGCGTCATGCCGATGTCCTGCTGGATGCGGCAGTCGAGAGGCAGATGAAGCTCGCGCTCGAGGGGAAGACCTCGGTGGAGGAGGTGCAGATTGCGGGCCCACCCCCGACCATCGTGATAGTCCGCGGGGTGCCATTCGGCGACGGTGGGGGAATGGCGACTCTTGAGGATGTCACAGAGCGTTTCATGGTGGACCAGGTGCGCACCGATTTCGTCGCGAATGTGAGCCACGAACTCAAGACACCCGTTGGTGCAATCTCGGTTCTCGCCGAGACGCTCATCGGCGAGACCGACGACGAACTGGTAGTCAGACTTGCGGGACGAATGGTGACGGAGTCAATACGCATGGCCCGCACCATTGACGATCTTCTCGAGTTGTCCAGGATCGAGATGGGTGGTGAGATGGCCGCCTCCAAGGTTGATCTGAGGGAAGTCGCAAGCGAAGCGGCTGAACGCGCCTCTGCTCTCGCACATCAGTCCGGCGTCGAGATCGTGGTGAACGCAACTGAGGGCGATGTGTCAGTCGTCGGAGACTTCTACCAGTTGGTGTCGGCTGTGGGGAACCTGGTTGACAATGCGGTGAAATTCAGCGAGGGGAGAGGGAAAGTGATTGTCGGCATCGCTCCCTCCGAGGACGCGGTCGAAATCTCGGTGACCGACAGTGGCATCGGTATCCCCGCGTCGAGTCTCGACAGGATTTTCGAACGCTTCTATCGGGTCGACAGGTCCAGAGGCCGCGCCACGGGGGGTACAGGACTGGGGCTGTCGATCGTCCGGCACATCGTCCACAATCATGGCGGCGAGGTGAACGTGAGTTCACGTGAGGGTGAAGGTTCCGTGTTTGTCCTCCGATTGCCCCGTGATTTCCGCCTTCTACGGGGCAACATGATGAACATCCATGAACGCCTCACCAATCTTGAATAACCCCACGGTCCTCGTGGTGGAGGACGAGGAGTCCTTCATCGAGGCGCTGAAGGTGGGCCTGAAGCGCGAGGGGTTCCGGGTCGAGGTGGCCCGTGACGGCATGCAGGCACTCGAGATGTTCGACATCGTGCAGCCTGACGTGATCCTCCTCGACGTCATGCTCCCGCGGATGTCCGGCATCGACGTGTGCCGGCAGCTGCGCAAGAAGACAATGACGCCGATCATCATGGTCACTGCGAAGGGAGCCGAGATCGACACGGTCGTCGGCCTGGAGGTCGGTGCGGACGACTACGTCACGAAGCCGTACAGGCTGCGCGAGCTGGTTGCAAGGATGCGCGCCGTGCTGCGGCGCGTCCCCACGGAGCGCGGCGGTGAGCTCAGCTCGTCGAGCTTGTCCGTCGGCGACGTGGCCCTGGACCCCGACCAGCACGAGGTCGTCATCCGCGGCGAGACGATGACGCTGCCGCTGAAGGAGTTCGAGCTGCTGCACCTGCTCCTCGCGAATGCCGGCCGGGTGCTGCCCCGTGAGACCCTCATCGACAGGGTGTGGGGCACCGACTACGTGGGCGACACGAAAACGCTGGATGTCCACATCAAGCGTCTCCGTTCCAAGATCGAGGACGACCCGTCCAGCCCAGTGCGCATCGTCACCATCCGCGGTCTCGGCTACAAGTACGAAAAGCCCCGCTGAGCAGGCGCCGGGGGCACCACGCCCCGCGCAATAGCATCGCGGCGTGGACGGGGACGAGAGGGCAGCACGCGGTCACGGGCTGCCGCCCGTGTCGCCAGTGGTCCGACTGACGCGTCTCCACGCCTCCATCGTGTCGGGCGAGGCAGTCATGGCAGTCGCCCTCGCGGACTCGATGTTCCTCTCGATCGGGCCGAACGAGGCCCGGCCGCGGATCTTCTTCTTCCTCCTCTTCAGTTTCGCGCCGTTCGTCCTCGTTGCCAGGTTCATCGGGCCGTTCATCAACGGCATCCGCGGCGGCCAGCGGACCGTGATGTTCGGCGTGGCATTGATGAGGGCGGTCCTCATGGTCGGCATGGTCACCTCGATCAAGTCGTTCGCCGTGTTCCCGCTCGCGTTCGGTGCGCTGGTGCTGTCGAAGACATACTCCATCTCCAAGTCCGCGATGGTCCCGCTCGTCGAGCGGGACGAGGAGAAGCTGGTGGAGGCCAACAGCCGGCTGGCGAAGGTGGGCGGGATCATCGGCTTCGTCATCGGTGTCCCCGCGTTCGTGCTCCAGACGATCAGCACGACGTTCACGCTCTACGCCGGGGCCCTCGTCTTCCTCTTCGCGGCGTGGCAGGCGTGGCACCTGCCCCGCACGCACGGCACGCCCGCCGAGGACCAGGGCCTCGAGTACGAGGAGCTCCACTCCCACCGCGTGCTGCAGGCCGCCAACACGATGCGGTTCCTGCGCGCCGCCGTGGGGTTCATGTTCTTCCACCTCGCCTTCTGGCTGCGGACGGAGATCGCGGGCACCGCATGGTTCGCCTTCGCGGTGGGGCTGGGGAACCTCTCCATCCTCGCGGC
>CAYXRQ010000105.1:0-5612 GCA_964466765.1 uncultured Bifidobacterium sp.
GGTGAACTCGACCAGGTCACGCTCGGTCGAGAGCAGATGCAGGCGCGGCCCGTCCTCGATGAGATAGTCGCGCGTACCGATGGGGAGTGTCGCGAGATTGACCAGATGCAGCACCCCGTCCGGGACGACGAAGACGCGTTTGGACTTGCCCAAGCGGACACTCAGGGAATCCCAGATGGTCTCGCGAAGCGCCGCTCCGGCGACGCGATAGGAGGCTTCCGCGAGCGCTGGATCGCCGCGCCATCCCTCGGCGGCCTGGCGCTGCCACCGAGCCACCTGATCCTCGATTCGGGTCGCCGGTGCGAGCATGACGAATCGCAGGTCGCCGTCGGACAGGAGGAATGCGCCGTACCATTCGACGCCCCGACGCGGGCCCGCCGCAGGGGCGGGCTCGCCCTCGATGTGCTCGGTTTCCATGCGCGTGAATCTCACGTATCCGACGAGTGCCACGTCCTCCGGCAGTGCGGCCGCGACCTGCAAGAAGCCGAGGTCGCGCCGCGCTCGACCGCGACGGAAGGAGTCACTCCGTTCGGCGAGTGCGCGCTCGGCCGCATCGCGGTCGCGGCGAGCCGCCTCGAGTTGCGTCAGGTACTTCTCGGCGCTCATGCCCGACCGGCCTCGCACGGTCAGGTGCGCCAATCGGTCGCTGGCGGTGGCGAGTGCGGTCGCGAGTCGTCCGAGTTCGGGGTCGCGTGAGTCCGCGATGGTTCGACGACGTTCCGCCATCTCGTCGAGAACGAGCGCGCGCGATCGGATCACACCGTCCCACGCCTTTCGCCACGCGGTCGTGTCGGGAAGTCGGGCTGCCGCGGTGAGCGCGATGTCGAGCCCGTGTACACGCCCCGCCGCGTAGTGCAGCGCTTCCTCCTCGGGCAGGCCGGACGCCACCAGTCGCAGGTGCTGTCGCGACACGTCCTCGGCGATCAAGGCGGTGTCGAGCGCGGACCGCAGCGCACCCGTCTCGAGCAGCGTCGCCGCGAGGTTGTGATGATCGAGTGCCAGAGACGGATGATTCCACCCCAGCAATCGTCCGTGGATGAGGATCGCCCTGCGATAGAGCGATTCCGCCTCGACGTAGTGGCCCAGGCCTTTCGCGGCGTTGCCCGCACCCACGATGATCGAGGCCAGGTCCGCATCCGCCGCGTCCCCATGGGTCTCGTGCAGGATTCGGGCTTCGGCGTAACGCGAGGCCGCGGTCGTGTGATCATCGGCCGCGTTCGCAAGGCTGCCGAGATTGCGAAGTGCCAGGGCGCGGACGCGCCAGGGCACATCGGCCGCACCCGACTCGTGCTCGAGGGCGCGCTCGAAGTAGGCCCGAGCCTGCGGGAGGTGACCACGCTGCCGCTCCATCACCCCGAGGCTGTTGAGCAACGAGGCGCGCTCCGCGATCTGCGCCGGGCGTCCCTCGACCAGTGCGAGGCCGCGCTCGAGCAGTTCCTTCGCGGCATCCTGATGACCCAGCTCCTTTTCGAGCAGCCCCAAAAGATGCAGGCTCTCGACGATTCGAGGATGCGAGGGCGGTAGCGTCTGACGTCGCAGGGTGAGTGCGGTGTCAGCGTAGGCGCGTGCTCGCGCGATGTCACCCATGTCGCGTGCCAGCGCTGCAAGCCCCATGAACGGATCGGCGCGCAAGGGGTGTCCCAGCGGTAAGCTGCGCTCGATCAGGTGCCGCGCCTGAAGGTAGCCCGCACTCGCCGAGTCGAACTGGGAGAGTGCGCGCAGCGCCCCGGCGCGTCCCATGAGGGTGTGGGCCAGTTCGCGGATGCGTAACGGCCGCTGGCGATATTCAATGCGCAGAGCACGTTCATACCGCGGGAGCGCCCGCGCGGGTGTGTCGGACTCCGCGTCGAGCAGAGCCGCGCCCTCCAGGGCGTCCGCGATCAGGAGTGAGTCGGCATCCCCGACGCGAGCGAGCAGGCTTACGGCCTGCTCGTAGAGTGCGACGGCCTCGGTGTTGGAGCCCGAGGCTCTCGCCACGTCGGCGCGCAGCGTGGTGACCGAGGCCGCTCGCGCGGACTCCCGGCCTTGACGTGCATCGGCGATGCGCTGGGCGGCCTCGGCCGCGAGGCGCGCGGAATCGGCTTGCCCCGTGGCAAGGTGGAGGCGCGCCAAAGCGGATAGCACCTCGAAATGTTCGTCGCCGCCGGGCGCGTACCGCTCGCAGCGTTCGCGAGCAAGTCCCAGCGTGGCGGCTGCGTCGGTCCACTCCGCGTGCGTGAGGAACCAGTCTCCCAGGCTCTGCAGCGCCTTCATCGCGAGCGGATGGTTCGGTCCGACGTTCTTTTCGAAGATGCGTACAGCACGCTGCAGACCGTTGCGAACGCCCGTGGTGTCGTCCAATGCGATACGTGCCAGCGACAGATTGAGTAGCGGTGCTCCCAGTGCGGGATGCTCGGGAGGCAATTGGGACTCGTAGATCTCGAGCGCCCGCGACAGCAGCGTGCGCGCTCGGGCGAAATCGTGTGCGGCGAACGCGAGGGTCGCGACCTGATTGAGGCTCTTCGCGGTCTCGGGATGTCTGGGGCCCAGGCGCGACTCTCGGATCCGAAGCGCACGCTCGAACGCCTGTTGTGCCTTCGCGGCGTTCTGGCGCTCCCGCTCCAGGATCCCGAGGAAGTCCTGCCCCAGTGCGATCTCGAGGTCGTTGGTTTCGAAGAGCCGCTCGCGCAGCCGCACGAGTTCCTCGATGCGGTCCGGGGTCGGAGAGGTCAGGGTGCTTCCTTGCCGGATCCGCGCCTCGATCCAGAGGCCGGCCGCGTCCGAACGCAGAAGGGAGTCCGCACGGGTGTCTTGCGGGCGGGTGGCCAGAATTGAATCCGCACCCGCCTCGACCGCCGCCATCTGCCCGGTGGCCAACAGGCGCCGCAGGCGGGCAAGGCCGTGATCGGGTTCGGTCTGGGCGAACCCGGTGGCCGTGCACCCGAGGGAGAGCGCGAGAACAAGCGCGAACCGATGGAATAAGCGCGGGCCTGAGGGTCTATAACGGGGCATGACGGTGCAGAACCTCGTCTGGAAGGGTCGCGGACGAACTCGCCACGGCGCAATGAATCGGCCGCGGCCGGGATCCCGGGTTCTCAGAGGGCTATTCCGATTGAAGCAGCGAAGCATTACAATAACATGACCTCTTGTTCGTATTTCGGGTCGCCTCTCCCTGAGGGTGGGGGCGACAGTTCGGTCCTCTTTCACGGAGCTCCCCCGCATGCGTTTCGATCCTCTACGGCGCGAATCGTCGCGCTCGCGTTCACGGGTCTTCACGCGTCTTCTCCCGATCGCCGTTCTGCTGCTCATCCAGCCGTTCACCGCGAGTCGGCTGCTCGCGCGCGACTCGGACAAAGCCGACCTTCAGGGGCAGGGCCCCGTCGGCGTTTGCTATCCCGTCGCGGGCACCGGTCACATCTTCGGTCGCACCTCGTGCACCCCGATCGGTCCGTTGAGCCCCGTGTTCGAGGGGGACACGGTCGTCGTGCAGCAGGGTCACGTCACGCTGGTCGACGTGCGCTCGGGCGAGCGCAAGCAACTCGCGTCCCAGGAGTCCTATGTGCTCAAGGGTGCGAAGCCGACGACGTCGCGAGGTCCTTGGAATCGTTTGGGTCAGGCACTGAACGAGGTTCTCCGCGGTCCTGACCTTCGCAAGACGGGTGGGTCCGTGCGTGCCGTCGGAGGCTCGTGCTTCTGGCCGGACAGCGCTCGCTTCGCCGAGGGCGTGCCCGTGACTCTGCAGTGGTGCAACGTCCATCCGGAACCGAAGGTCTTGCGTCTCACGTGGATCGGGGGCACCACCACCCGCGTTCCCTTGAGCGATCGATCGATCGAGATCTCCGGCATGGAATGGCCTTCCGGTGTCTCCAAGCATCCGGGGCGTGTGCGCTGGAGCCTCTTGGATGCCGAGGGCAACGTTCTGGGCGGCGGACGGTTCGAGATCCTCTCCTCTGCCGGTGCGGACTCCGCGCGTGCCCGTTTCGACCTTGCCGCGCGTGAGAACGGCTTCGACACGGAACTCGGACTCGGAGCGGCATTGCTGGCCGCCAAGGAACACTTCTACCTGTGGTGAGGCGTGTCTCCCGCTTCGCGCATTGGCGAGCGCGCCTACGGATCGTGTGGCCGCGGCCACTCTTCCGGCCCGACGCCCATCAGGTCGCGGCGTTCAAGCGGCTGACGCTCACCGCACTGAGCGTCGCCCTGTTCGTGTACCTCCTCAAAATGGCGAGTCTCCTCGAGGGCGTGGAGATGCGCTGGTTGGATTTCCTCGCCTATCTGGACCGTCCTGCGTTCCGCGAGCCCGTCACCGTGGTCGGGATCACCGAGGAGGATTTCCACTCGCCGCAGCTCTTCCGAGGGATCGCACCACTCGACCCCGCCGTCCTCAGCCGGATTCTGGAACGCGTGGCGGCGCATCGCCCGCGTGCGGTCCTCGTCGACATCCAGATCCACCCGGCGCCCTGGGAGACGCCCGAGCGGGTGTCCGGTCGGATGCAGCTTTACGCCACGCTTCATCGGATCGCCCACGAAGCGCATGTTCCGGTGATCCTCGCACGCGATCCCGACGCGGAGCCCGAACTCAAGGATCTGCCGGACTCGCTCGCTCGTGCATGGGCCGCACTGGTGAACGACCACGAGATCCACTGGTCGGATCCCCTGCTCTGGACCAGTGAGGGGGTGGTGCGATCGGCGTCGCGCTGGACGATGCTCGATGGCCATGTTTCCGAACGCCCGAGCCTGCTGGGTTCGACCATTCAGGCGCTCGATCTCAAACCCCGTGAGGAACCGGCCTGGTACATCGAGGAGGAACACCCGCACGAGCCGTGGCAGATCCGCTTCTCGGGGCACTTCATCGAGGACACCACGGCCGTCTCGCCGACGCGCTTGAGCGCGGGCGTCCTGCTGTCGTCGTCCTTCGTCCCCGGACAGCGCAATCTGCTCACGGATCGGATCGCACTGGTCGGTGGGCTCTACCCCGAGGGGCGCGACACCCACCTCACGCCGGTGGGCGAGATGGCGGGGGTCTACGTGTGGGCCGAGGCGATCGCCTCCTGGATCCGTCACGACGCACTGCGTGAGCCACCGGAGTGGATCGCGCTCCTTCTGGAGTGCATCGTTGGTGTGCTCACCGGGTTGCTGCTGTTACGCTACGGACCCGGTTTCGGTCTGCTCTGGAGTCTGCTCGCGATCGTGCCACTCACGATCGTGTTCTCGATGTTGACGTTCGGGGATCGCGTCCTGTTCCTGAACTTCCTGCCATCGTTCTTCGCGGTCTACGTGCACTACCAGGTCGAATTGCATCTGGTGATCCGCGAACTGCGCCACCATGCGCTCGATCAGACGCGAGAGGTGAAGCGGCTTCGCCGGCGATTGAACCGTCTTCGCTCGGCGAACGAGACTCCCACGCCCGAGGCCTGAGTCGATCGGCCGGACCGATGGCGGCCGAGCGGTTCGACGCACGGCGGCTCGCCAGAGCACGCGTTGTGAGCGCCGAGCTTGCCGGAACGCAACCGATTCGCCCTTATGGCAATGCTCAGCTGCCGTCCGTTCTGCAACACGGCTTGCACGGACTGCGGTCCGCATGCGGCATTCTTTTCTCTGGAGTGCTCGACCTTGGGCCCACTAGTCTGCCC
>CAYXRQ010000106.1:0-5590 GCA_964466765.1 uncultured Bifidobacterium sp.
TTCCGGATGGACGCGGCCAACATGGTCGACATCGCCGGCATCCCCCGCGAGCTCGACCAGGCCGGGTACGTCGTGCCGCGGCCGCACCCCCGGCTGGTCACGCGCAGGATCCTCGTGATGCAGCGTCTCCGTGGCTTCAACTTCGACGACGTGGCTGGCATGAAGGCCGCCGGCATCGACACGGAGGCCGTGGTGAAGACGGGGATGATCGCGTTCATGGAGGGTGCGCTCATCCACGGCGTGTTCCACGGCGACCTCCACGGCGGGAACCTGTTCGTGCTGCCCGACGGCCGCACCGCGCTCCTCGACTTCGGCATTGTCGGGCGTCTCACCAACAAGAAGCGCCTCGCGTTCATGCGCCTCATGCTGGGTGCGACCACCAACGACCTGCGCGGCCAGGTGAAGGCCCTGTGCGACCTCGGTGCGCTCCCCCAGGACACCGACATCGACTCCGTCATCCGCGACCTCGGGCTCGACCAGCCCACGGTCGACCCGACCACGCTGTCCGGGGAGGAACTGGTGAAGGAGGTGCAGCGCATCGTGAAGGCGCTGCTCGCGTACGGTGCGAAGCTCCCGAAGGAGCTGATGCTCTACGTGAAGAACATGGTCTTCCTCGACGGCGCCATCGCACGTCTGGCGCCGGATCTCGACATCATCGGCGAGCTGACCAACATCTCCATGACCTTCATGCAGCGCCACGGAATGAGGCTCGCCCAGGAGCTGGGCGTGAACCCGGACGACATCGAGATCGACATGGGCAGCCTCAAGGCTGGCCTCGGCGTCAGCGAGTCCACCGAGACCCTCACCTACCGCCAGCTCCAGGAGCGCCGCGACCTCATCAACAGGCGGATGCGCGACCACATCGGCATATGAGGCTGCTCGTCGCGCGCTGCAGCGTCGTCTACACCGGCCGCCTGGAGACCCGCCTCGCGGAGGCGACGCGCCTCATCATGGTGAAGGCGGACGGGTGCGTGGCGATCCACGCCGACGGCGGTGCCTACAAGCCCCTGAACTGGATGAACGCCCCGAACGAACTCCTCGAGCTGGACGGTCGCTGGGAGGTGCGCAACAAGAAGGGCGAGGTGATGACGATCCACCTCCACGAGATCCTCAGCGACTCCGCGCACGACCTGGGCACCGACCCGGGACTGGAGAAGGACGGTGTGGAGGCACACCTGCAGGAACTTCTCGCCGAGATGCCCCACGTGATGGAGGAGGGCCTCACCCTCCTGCGCCGCGAGCACTACACCGCGCTCGGGCCGGTTGACATCCTCTGCCGCGACCCGCAGGGCCGCACGGTCGTCATCGAGGTGAAGCGCCGCGGCGAGATCGACGGCGTGGAGCAGTTGACCCGCTACCTCTCGGACCTCGCGAACGACCCCACACTCGGCGAGCTGCGCGGGATGTTCGTGGCGCAGTCCATCAAGCCCCAGGCCCGCACGCTGGCGGAGTCGCGCGGGATCGTCTGCGTGGAGGTCGACTACGACGAGCTGCGCGGCAACAAGGCCGACGACTGGACGCTCTTCTCCTGACGCGGCGCGGGTAGTGTCGCGCCATGGCACGTGTCAGCACCTACATCAACACGATGGGCCGGACCGAAGAGGCATTCCGCTTCTATGCAGAGGTCTTCGGCACCGAGATCGAGTCCCTCATGCGCTTCTCCGACATGGGCATGGACGGCCTCCCGGACAACGAGCGGGACGGCGTGATGCACATCGTCCTTCCCATCTCGGCGGGACACCTCCTGATGGGGACCGACATGCTCGCCTCGGCCGGGCACGAACTGCGAGTCGGCAACAACTTCTCGATCAACATCGAGCCGGACTCCCGCGAGGAGGCAGACCGCATCTACGGACGGCTGCTGGAGGGTTCCACCGAGAACTCAGGACCGCTCACGGTGATGGACTGGGGCGCCTACTGGGGCAGCTGCCTGGACCGCTTCGGCATCCGCTGGATGATCAACCTCCCCCTCCCGCAATGACCTCGCCGGACTGGGCCAGGCCCGTCGTCTACTTCTCGATCGAGGCGCGTGACGCGGACGCACAGCGCGCGTTCTACAGCGAGCTCTTCAACTGGGGCATCGGGGACGGGCCGATCATGCAGATTTCCACCGGGCCCGGGTCACCGGAAGCCGGCATCAACGGCCACATCAACGCCGGCGCGGTCCCCCGCGTGACCATCTACGTGCAGGTGCGCGACATCCATGCGACACTCGGGAAGGCCGTGTCGCTCGGCGGGACCGTGGTGTTCCAGCCGTACCAGATCCCGGGAGGCGCGATGATCGCCACCATCACGGACCCAGAGGGGAACACCGTGGGGATAGTGCAGCAGTGACTCAGAGTCCGCGGTAGGTACGCACGGCGAGGACCGACACAGCCGCCCCGTAGGCCCCGCGCACGGAGGCATCCCCCGTCATCTGTGCGGGAGAGTCGCCGGACCACAGCCTGA
The DNA here is from genome assembly GCA_964466765.1 of uncultured Bifidobacterium sp. Lineage (GTDB taxonomy): Bacteria > Actinomycetota > Acidimicrobiia > Acidimicrobiales > Ilumatobacteraceae > UBA2093. The sequence continues at coordinate 2,449 of CAYXRQ010000106.1, forward strand.
TGTCGACCCAGGTGCCGTCGTCGGAGCGCGCAACGGTGCGCCGCATGAGCCCGGCCGACTGGTAAGCGACGTCCTCCTGGAAACGTTCGTTGAGCGCCCCGAACGAGCCCTCGTCGGCAACGGTGAACTCGACGATCTCGATGATCATGTTCCCGTCCCGCCGCTCATCACGGAGACGGTACCCCAGAAGGGGGCCTCAGTAGGACTCGATGCGGGGCGAGTGCTTGATGCTCCGCAGGTACGCGACGAATGCCTCCCACAGGCCCGTCCGCCGCGGTCCGCCCCCGCCGCCGGTGTCGTCAGCCGTGACTGCCTCGTCCCGTGTCTCGTCCTGGTCCATCAACCCGTTGCTCATGCGCTCTCCACCTTTCTGATCATCAATGCCCCGACTGTTGCGTTCGACATCGGGTCGACCGCCACGAGGCTCCCCGTCGCCCGGCCCTGCTCGTACGTTGTCGCCACGACCGGACGGTCGAGCGAGAGCGCGACCCTCGCGATGTCGTTGAGTGCCAGCGAATCCGCCGGGAGCGCAGACAGCGTGCCGAGGTCCAGCCGCGACCTGACCGAGGTGACGGTCGCCGTCACCTCCCGGGAGAGATGCCGCAACACGAGCCGGTCATCGACGCGCAGGTCCGTCTCCCCCAGCCAGCAGATGTCGGCCTCCACAAACGTGCCCGGACGGGGAGCAGGATCGCCCGCCCCCACAATCACGTCGCCGCGGCCCACGTCCACCTGGTCCGCAAGCTCGACTGCGACGGCGTCACCTGCGACAGCCACCTCGGCGGGCTCTCCTGCCACCGTGATGCCGGTGACGACCGAGGTGATCCCCTTCGGCAGGACCGTGACCCCGTCACCCACCCGCAGCACACCGCCATGGAGCGGGCCCGCGTAACCGCGGTAGTCGCTGCCGCCGTGGACCCTGTTCACCCACTGCACGGGCAGGACCGCGGCCGAACCCGCCTGCGGTGCGATGTCGACGGTCTCGAGGAGCTCGAGGACTGTCGGGCCGTCGTACCACGGCATGTTCGACGACCGCTCAACCACGTTGTCACCGTTCGTCGCGCTGATCGGCACCGGCCGCAGCGGCACCCGGGCATCCAGTGACTCGAGGATGGCCCCGACGTCCGTGACGATGGCATCGAACCTCTCCTCGTCCCAGTGGACCAGGTCCATCTTGTTCACGGCGAGGACGAGATGGGACACGCGCAGGAGCGCGGCGATCGAGACGTGGCGCCTGGTCTGCTCCACCACGCCGTGCCGGGCATCGACAAGGACGACGGCCACGTCGCTCACCGACGCACCGGTCACCATGTTGCGGGTGAACTGTGCGTGGCCGGGGGTGTCGGCGAGCACGAACGACCTCTTCGGCGTGGCGAAGTACCGGTAGGCGACGTCGATCGTGATTCCCTGTTCCCTCTCGGCGCGCAGGCCGTCGGTGAGGAGCGCGAGGTTGAACGACCCGTCGCCGTACTTCTTGCTGGCCCGGCCGATCGCAGAGAGCTGGTCCTCGAAGATCCCCTTCGAGTCGTGCAGGAGACGGCCGATGAGCGTGCTCTTGCCGTCGTCGACGGAGCCGATCGTGGCGATGCGGACCTGGGTGTTGGAGAGCGTGGCGACCATCAGAAGTAGCCCTCCCGCTTGCGGTCCTCCATGGCCGACTCCGAGAACTGATCGTCGGCGCGGGTGGCGCCGCGCTCGGTGATGCGGGCTGCGGCCACCTCGTCGATGATCTCGGCGTGGGTGCGCGCGGCCGAGGCGACTGCGCCTGTGCAGCTCATGTCGCCGACGGTGCGGTAGCGGACCGTCTCCACGGTGACCTTCTCCCCCGGCTCCGCGACGACGGGGCCGCCCGTCGCGAGGAGCATCCCGTCGCGATGCACGACCTCGCGGCTGTGCGAGAAGTAGATGGACGGGAGCGGGATCTGCTCGCGTGCGACGTACTCCCACACGTCGAGCTCGGTCCAGTTGGACAGCGGGAACGCACGCAGGTGCTCGCCCTTGTTGATGCGCGGGTTGAGCACGTTCCACGGCTCCGGACGCTGCGCACGGGGCTCCCACGCGCCGGTGCGGTCACGGAACGACAGGATCCGTTCCTTCGCGCGGGCCTTGTCCTCGTCGCGGCGGCCGCCGCCGAACGCCGCGTCGAACTTGTGCTCGCGGATCGCATCGAGGAGCGTGACGGCTTGCTGGCGGTTGCGGCTGCCCGTGGGGCCCGGGTCCGGGATGCGGCCCTCGTCGATGCTCCTCTGCACTGATGCCACGACCAGGTCGAGCCCGTGCTCGCGCACCAGTGCGTCGCGGTACTCGATCACCTCCGGGAAGTTGTGCCCGGTGTCCACGTGCATGACCGGGAACGGGACGCGCGCCGGGCGGAAAGCCTTCAGCGCGAGCCACAGCAGGACGGCCGAGTCCTTCCCGCCCGAGAACAGCAGCACCGGCGAGTCGACACCGGCCGTGACCTCCCTGATGATCGTGATGGCCTCGGCCTCCAGGCGGTCGAGGTGGGACCTGGAGGAGACCAGGTCGTGGAGGTCGTCTGCGAACATCGTCATGGCATCGTCTCTCTGTCTCAGGTGTGCAGTCCGCACTCGGTCTTTGCCTGCCCCGCCCAACGTCCGGCGCGCTTGTCCTCGCCTGGCGCGACCGGGCGCGTGCACGGCCAGCACCCGATGGACGGGTAGCCGCGCTCGGTGAGCGGGTTGCGCGGGAGGCTGTGCAGCAGTTCGTACGTGGACATGTCCTCGTCGGAGAACAGTGCGAGCGGGTTGACCTTCAGGAGGTTGCGCGCCGCATCGAACGACACGACCGGTGCATCCGCACGCGTCGGCCCGTCGACACGCCGCACACCGGTGAACCACACCGCTGCACCCTCGAGAAGCCTGTTGAGGGGCTGCACCTTGCGCACGTTGCAGCAGGCCTCCGTGTCCGTCTGCCACAGGTTGTCGGGCTGCACCGAGAGCGGGTGCACGATGCGCAGGTTCACGCCGGCGGCGCGTCGGACCTCGTCGGCGAACCACTTCGTCTCCGCGAACAGGTACTGCGTGTCGATCATGACCACGTCGATCCCGGGCACTGCCGTGGCCGCCGCATGCGCGAGCACCGCGTCCTCGAAGCTGCAGGTCACCACCGCGGGACCGTCCAC
>CAYXRQ010000107.1:0-5528 GCA_964466765.1 uncultured Bifidobacterium sp.
CAAAGTGTTCGACATGCGCACCGGGGACCAGAACAGGCCAAACTCGAGCAATGTGCCGCCGGGTTCGGTGGCATTGACGCACAGGTCCACTGTCTCCTGGGTGCACACGGCGTCGAATGTGTGTGCATACGAGGAGGTGGCGGGGTTCCCCACGACCCGCGCCCCGAGAGCCTCTGCGGCGGCAGCCTGGTGGGCATGGCGGGTGACTATGTCGCACTCCACGCCCCAAGCCCGGAGAGCTGCAGCCGTGAGCAGGCCGATGCTTCCTGCTCCCACCACGAGGGCGCGGTCACCCTGTGAGACTCCGGAGCGCCTGAGACCGTGAATGGACACCGCGAGAGGCTCGACCAGTGCGGCGTCCCTCGGGCGCGAACCGGCGGGCATGACGGTCAGGCGTGACTCCTCGACGCGCACCGACTCGGCGAGCCCACCGTTCATGGAGATGCCGTACGAGCGCGCCATCGCGTCGGCACAGAGATGGTGCCTGCCCCGGGCGCAGTGAGTGCACGTCCCGCACTCGCCAGTCGGCCGCACGGCGACGAGGCGTCCGTCTTGGAGCCAGCCACCGAACTCGTGGCCGACCACGACCCCGCCCATGCCGTTCTCGATCATGTGGAGGTCGCTGCCGCAGATGCCGCACATGGCGACACGGAGGTCGACCCCTTCTCCGGTGGGTGCTTCGATGTCCCTCAGCACGACGGACTTCTGCTCGGCGAACACTGCGCGCATGCCCGGAACGGTACAGCCCGTCAGCTTCGGGTCATGGCCCGGGAGCGGTCGTCGGGGAGTTGGTCGGAGAGGTAGTCGCCGGCGCGGGGGTTGTGGGGGGCGCCGTCGTCGCGGGGATTGTTGTCGTGGTGGTCGAAGTCGTGGTGGAAGATGTCGTCGTGGTTGCGTCGATGATCGTGCGGCCGAACGCGTCTACCTGACGTGTCGTCCAGGACGCCCGCGTCTTGTACCCGGAGACCGTGAGGTGGACGCCGTCCGCAATGAACCGTGAGGCACCCCGCGGCACGAACTGGCCTGCCCAGTCGGCCACGAGGAGATTCGGCCACTCCTCCTGTGCCGCGCGCAGCGCCCGGTTGAAACGGAGCGCGCGCTGACGCCAGTCGGGCCTGATCGTTGCCGAGAAAGTGGGGGTGACCCAGAGAACGGGCACCCCCAGCGACTCGTTCATCACCTTCTCGATCACTGCCGGCGGGTACGACGCCGAGCGCTGGGAGATCATGTCGTTCGTCCCGAGCGCGATCACGACTGCAGTCACGTCCCGGGTCTTGTTCATGCGTGCCGCCAGGGTCGAGGCCCCCTGGCTCGCCGTGCGCCCGACCTTCGCGTCCATCACCACGGCAGTCCAGGTGCGGGGGCGACGGAGGTTCGTGGCGAGCGCGCCGAAGGCGTCGGCGCCGACCGTGAGGCTGTCGCCGATGAAGAGAAGTGCGCCCTGGCCGTCGGGGGTGAGCGCACGGGGAGCCGCCGATGCGCCGCGGGGCACCCCGGCCGCCGCGACGAGGAGCATCACCCCGGCCAACCACGCGGTCAGTCGGCGGGACCGGGGCAGGGGGTTGCGCACCCGACCATTGTGGCAAGGTTGGGGCCGTGACACGGAAGCACTTCCTCACGTATCTCTCGCTCTCCACCGTGTCGATCGCCCAGCCGATATTCGACCTCTACGGCAAGAACCTGACCGTCTTCAGTGCAGGGAAACTGTCTCGGTGGGAGGTGCTCGTCTTCTTTGTGGCCGTCCTCCTCGGGCCAGCCCTGTGCGCGGTGGCGGCGGACAGGTTCTCCGCGATGTTCGGGCCGAAAGTGAACGAGGCCACCCGGCTCGTCCTCATCGGGGGGTTCTCCCTGTTGACCGGACTCGCTGTTGCGAGGTGGGTGGGGCTGACCAATGACGCGCTGTATGTGCTGCTCGCGGCCGTCACCGCTGTGGCCGTCCCGTGGGGTTTCGACCGGCGAAAGGCGGTCCGTGAGTGGTCTCGCTGGCTGGCTGTGCTCTCGGTCGCGCTGGGCGCAACGACCTTCGTGCAGCTGCGGCCGTTGGTCTTTCCTCTCGCGGACACGAGGGCCGACGCCACGGTCGAGAGGAAGGACCTCTCGGTGTTCATGGTCGTGATGGACGAGTTCCCGCTGTACGCATTGCTCGGGCCGGACGGCAACATCAACGCCGAGAGGTGGCCGGGCTTTGCCGCACTGGCCGCGGAGTCCACGTGGTACCGCGATGCCCTCGCCGCGTCCAACTTCACCCACCAGGCGGTGCCGGCGATCCTGGCATCCTCGCGCCCGGTCCGCGACGGAGGGCCGTTCCTGTACTCGTACCCGCACAACATCTTCACCCTGTATGCCGACGAGATGAAAGTGGCAGGCACGGAGCCTGTCACGACGCTCTGCCCGAAGAATGTCTGCGGCGGTGAGTCCGAGTTCGGGACGGGAGTGTCGGCGACCCGACTCCGGCGGTTCATGAAGGACGTGTCGATCGTGTACGGGCAGCGGGTGCTGCCGCCCAGGCTGCGTGTGCGGCTGCCGGCCGTCGACCAGGGCTGGGGCGGTTTCGCGGCAGTGCGGGACAAGTTCAAGCAGCAACTGCACGACCAGGTCTTCAGCCAGCGCGACGCCATCGTGGACGGTGCCGAGGCCTTCGCCGCGTCGGGGGTACCGATGGTGAAGGTGGTGCACGCACTCCTCCCGCACGCGCCATGGCGCCTCACCCCGGACGGGAGGGTCGCACCCCTCAGCCCGGAGATCGGGACCCAGAACCCGGAGGACGAGGACGGGACGAGGGACACGTACCAGGCATTCCTCCACCAGCTTGCCGCCGCCGACGCCGCAGTTGCGAGAGCAATGCAGGAAATCAAGGCATCGGGCAAGTGGGACAGCACGATGTTCGTGCTGACCGCCGACCACGGGATCTCGTTCCTCCCGACCCTGCCGCAGCGCAACACCGACTTCACCGACCTCGAGCAGTCCGAGGACATCTACAGGATCCCGATGTTCCTCAAGTACCCGGGCCAGGCGGCCGGGAAGGTGGACGAGTGCCCGGTGACGAATCTCGACATCCTGCCCACAGTGAACGCCGTCCTCGGAACCACGTCCGGGTGGAAGTTCGACGGCACTTCGGTGAAGGACGCCTGCCCTTCCCGCGGAGGGCGCGAGGTCGTGGCGGCCACCGGCGAGAAGCACACGTTCACCTCGGGGTTCGCGGCAGCCAGGGAACGAGCGGAGTACTACGCCATGCTCGTGCCGAACACCGGCCCGGTCAGCCGCATCGCCGCTGTCGGGCAGTCGGCAGGCCTCGTCGGCCAGCCCCTGTCCGCCGGTGCGCAGTCGACCCTCGTCACCGCGTGGACGCTGAAGCAGCGCGATGCGTTCGCCGCAATCGACGGACGGCCGGGAACCGCGGTTCCCGCCACCGTGACGGGCACGCTGACCCTGTCCGGTCCGGCGGTGGAGGGCACGGAGGGGATCATCGCAGTCGACGGGATCGCGGCCGGAGTCCTCGGCGAGCTCTCGGGCCAGGAGGGCGAGATCAGGTTCACTGCGGTGCTCGACATCGCCCGCCTCGGTGCGGGAGCCCACACGGTGGAGCTCTTCGTGCGTGACGAGAACGGCACCGTCACCCGCGTCGGCGCTCCTGCCTGACAGGCACCCGAGTCACCGGGCCGGAGCTGACGCCGCGGTCAACAGGGGCTCAGCGGCGCCACTGCGGGGAGTCCTCCAGCGCAGCAACGGTGCCGGCCACGGAAGCAGCGGCCACCGGGTGGCTGATGAGGTAGCCCTGGGCCTTGTGGCACTGCAGCGACGACAGGATGTCCATCTGCTCCAGGGTCTCGACGCCCTCCGCCACGACATCGGCACCCAGTGACTCTGCCATCGCGATGATCGTGCGCACGAGCGTGTGGGACCCTCCGTCTGCATTGAGCTCGTTCACGAAGGCCCTGTCGATCTTGACCCGCTGGATCGGGAAGCGCTGGAGCAGCGAGAGCGAGGAGTACCCGGTGCCGAAGTCGTCGATGGCGATGCGCACGCCGAGCGAGTTCAGCTGACGCAGCGACGACAGCGCCTGGGTCGGCTCGGCGATCATGACGCTCTCCGTGACCTCGAGCCAGAGCCTGTCCGCGGGGACACCGGCACGTGAGAGGGCATCGGAGACGACGGAGACGAAGGTCGGGTCGTGCAGCTGGCGGGCCGAGACGTTCACGCTGATCGTGGTGTGCTCCCCGCAGGTGCCGGCGTCCATCCACTGGCGCAGGTTCGTGAGGGCGTCATGCAGGGCCCACGACCCGAGCGGGACGATCGTGCCCGTCTCCTCGGCGATGGGGATGAACTCGGCGGGCGAGACGGTCCCGCTGTCGCCGCGGTCCCATCTCATGAGGGACTCGAAGCCGACCACGATGCCGAGACGCGTGTCGATGATGGGCTGGTGCACCAGGTGCACCTCGTCCCGTTCCAGGGCCCGGTACAGCGCCGTCTCGATGTCCAGGCGGTGCGTGACCCGCTCCACCATCGAGTCGTCGAAGAACGCGATGCAGTTACGGCCGGCTGCCTTGGCGCGGTACATCGCCGTGTCCGCATGCCGCAGGATCTCGTCCGCGGTGAGCGAGAGGTTCCGCACGGCCATGGCCACGCCGATGCTCGCGGAGACGAACATGTCGCCCTGGCGGAGAGAGAGTGGCGCACGGAGGGAGTCGAGGACGTGCTCTGCCAGCACGACAGCCTGCGTTGCGCTCTCCGTGGTCGGGTCGAGGACCACGAACTCGTCGCCCGAGATGCGCCCGACCCGGGCGTGTGCCGGCACGGAGCCGACCAGCCGCCGAGCGACGTCGAGGAGGACGTCGTCGCCGGCGGAGTGCCCGAGGCTGTCGTTGATGTTCTTGAAACGGTCCACGTCGATGAAGAGGACGGTGGGCTGCCTCGACGTGCCCCATGCCCCCGTCGCGGCGTCGTCGATGAGCTCCAGCATCGCGTTCCTGTTGGGGAGTCCCGTCAGCGGGTCGGTCTGTGCGTTCCTCACCAGGTCCGCCTGTGTGCGCGCGTTTGCCCGCACGGCCTGGACGACCCGCATCATGACCGCTGCTGCCAGGACGACGACGGACACGGTGCGCACGATCCGGTCGTTCGCCGACGCGGGATCCTTGGCGGACAGCAGGATGACGGGCGCGACCATGGAGGCGGTCACCGTGACGAGCCGCGTCATCAGGGGCGGCGCCGACCGCCTGCGTGACGGTGACATGAGGACCCGGCTCGACGGGTGGAGAAGTGCCGCGGCCGCCAGGGCAGCGGCCGAGAGGAACGGTGCGAGGAGGGCGGCGGGGCCGATGCTCGTGGCGTCGCGCGCATCGACGAGATAGAGGATCTCCCCGGAGAGGATGCCGATGACCGCGAGCGACGAGAAGGAGACCGAGGGTGTCGGTTGGGCGTCGGAGAAGACGACCGTGGCCAGCAGGAAGAGCGCCACGGCAAGGAGCGTGAGCGTGACCCCGCGCAGGGTCGTGACCGCCGGGAGCCCCTCCGACCCGGAGAGAGCCGGC
>CAYXRQ010000108.1:0-5495 GCA_964466765.1 uncultured Bifidobacterium sp.
GACAGTGGCGACATCGGGGTCGAGGCCGACGGCGAAGAGCATCGCGGCAAGCTCCAGCGTCTGCGACCCGATGAGGCCGGGGGTCTCGATGACCGTGAGGGCGTGGAGGTCGACGATGCCGTGGTACACGTCGCCGTCGTGCTGGCCTGCCACCCAGTTGATGAGGGCGCCGAGGTGGTTCCCGAGGTGCACCGAGCCGGTCGGTTGGATGCAGGACAGCACGCGGGGCACACGGAAACGCTAGTCCCTCCCGTCATCGGAAGCACAGGGATAACGGCCCCCGCGGGACGACCGAACTATCATCGGTCCGTGCCCATTGACGTCGCGACACCCGTGTACGAGGGGCCGTTCGACCTCCTGTTGCACCTGATCCTGCGCGAGGAGGTGGACATCCACGAGGTCAGTCTCTCGACCATCGTGGACGCCTACCTGGTGGAGCTCTCGCGGATGACGGAGCTCGACCTGGAGATCGCGACCGAGTTCCTCCTCATCGCCGCGACGCTCGTCGAGCTGAAGGCCCGCCGCCTGCTCCCCGGCAAGGAGAACGTCGACCTGGACGACGAGCTGGCCCTCTGGGAGGAGAGGGACCTGCTCCTCGCCAGGCTGCTCGAGTGCAAGACGTTCAAGGACGTCGCCAAGCTCCTGTCGCAGTACGTGGACGACGCCGACAGGGTGTACGCGCGCACCGCCGGTCCCGACGACACGTTCGCGGGCGTGATGCCGGACCTCATGGAGGGTGTGACCGTGGCCCGTCTCGAGAAGGCGTTCGTCTCGGCGATCACACCGAAACCGGTCCCCACAATCAGCCTTTTCCACGTCTCGCCGATCAGGTTCACGGTCGCCGAGGCCGTCGAGGAGATGATGGACGAGCTCCCGCGGGTCGGGCGCACGTCGTTCCGCGCGCTGACGAGCGACCTCATCGAGCGGCTCGAGATCGTGGTCCGGTTCCTCGCGATCCTCGAGATGTACAAGCAGGGCTGGATCGAGATCGAGCAGGCCGACAGGTTCGGGGACATAGCCGTCGTCTGGACGGGCGAGGGCCCGGAGATCGACGGCCCGTTGGCGGTGGACGACTATGACGGCTGACGTGAGCGTGGAGTCGGTCCGGGCAATCGAGGCGATCATCCTCGTTGCACAGGAGCCGGTTCCCTCGAACCTCCTCGCGGAACTGGTGGAACTCCCTGCAGCCACGGTGGACGAGGTGTGCGGTCGTCTCGCCCGCACCTACGAGGATGCGGGTCACGGGTTCACGATCGCCAAGGTCGCCGGTGGCTGGAGATTCCAGACTCACGCGGACATGGCCCCGTACGTGGAACGGTTCATCCTGGACGGCCAGCGTGCCCGCCTGTCCGGTGCGGCACTCGAGACCCTCGCGATCATCGCCTACAAGCAGCCGATCTCGCGCCTGCAGATCGCGAGCATCCGCGGCGTGGACCCTGACGCCGTGATGAGGACACTGCACGGCCGCGGGTACATCACCGCTGTCGGGCGCGACGACGGCCCCGGCCAGGCGGTGATGTGGGGCACGACCGACCTCTTCCTCGAGAAGCTCGGGCTCCCGTCGATCTCGGACCTGCCGCCCATCGCCAGTTTCGTGCCCGACGCGAGCATCGTGGAGGCACTCGAGAAGACGTTGCGCATCGATGCGACGATCGACGAAGCCGACGAGGGAGCTGGTTCGCCGGGCAACGACCCAGGCAGCGAAGGCAGTCCCGGGGACTGACCATGCTCCCTGACGCGCCGGGAGGCGCCGCTGACGACAGGCCACTGTGGGAGCAGATCGCTGACGAGGGCGAACGCCTGCAGAAACTGCTCGCCCGTGTCGGCTACGGGTCACGCCGCATGTGCGAGGAGATGATCGCGGACGGCAGGGTCACGGTGAACGGCGAGACGGCGGTGCTCGGCAGGCGGGTCCGTGCGGAGTCCGACGAGGTCCGCGTCGACGGCATCCCGGTGGGCGTCGCGCCCGGTCTCGTGTACTACCTGCTCAACAAGCCGACGGGTGTCGTGAGCACGGCATCCGACACCCATGACAGGGAGACGGTGGTGGACCTCGTCCCCGGTGACGTGCGGGTGTACCCGGTGGGCCGTCTGGACATGGACACTTCCGGCCTCATCATCCTCACGAACGACGGGGCCCTCACGAACGCGGTCACTCACCCGAGCATGGGGGTGGAGAAGGAGTACCTGGCCGAGGTCGAGTGCCCGCCGTCGGGCGTGGCATCCGGGGCGCTGCGGCGGCTGCGCGAGGGTGTCGAACTCGATGACGGGCCCACCTCGCCGGCCCAGGTGAGCCAGCCCGCACCCGGTGTGCTGCGCATCGTCATCCACGAGGGCAGGAACCGTCAGGTGCGGCGCATGTGCGAGGCAGTGGGTCACCCGGTCGTGAGGCTCGCGCGCGTGCGCATCGGCACGGTGACGGACCAGTCCCTGCGTCCCGGCCAGTGGCGGGAACTCTCCCTCACGGAGGTCCGCGAGTTAACGGCGAGTGCCGGCAGAAAGCTCGGAAGTAGGTTGAGGAGGTGAACTCCCCGCGGACCGCGAACGTCGTCGGGCTGGGCCTCATCGGTGGCTCGGTCGCATTGGCACTGCGCCGTGCCGGTTTCGTCGTGCACGGGGAGGACTCCGTGCGCGGCAGGGCGCAGGAAGCCCTGGACCGAGGCGTCATCGACGCCGCAGGGATCGACCCGGGCGCGGAGATCACGTTCGTCGCCACCCCTGTCGGCACAGTCGGGGAGTCGGTCGCGCGGGTGCTCGCGGTGACATCAGGTGTCGTCACCGACGTCGGTTCGGTGAAGGGCTCGGTGGCGGCGGCCGGGCGGGACCCGCGGTACGTGCCGGGTCACCCGATGGCGGGCTCGGAACTGCACGGGCTCGACGGTGCGGACGCCTCAATGTTCGAGGGGGCCGTGTGGGTGCTGACCCCGTCCGGTTCCTCTGATGACGCATTCTCGCTCGTGGCAGGGACGGTGACGCGCTTCGGTGCGGAGGTCGTCGCGCTCGATCCCGACCAGCACGACGACCTCGTCGCGATCGTCAGTCATGTTCCGCACCTGACCGCCGCGACTCTCATGGGGCTGGCCGACGAGAGGTCGGAGGAGCACCTCGCCCTGCTGCGACTCGCGGCGGGCGGGTTCCGGGACATGACGCGCATCGCCTCGGGCTCTCCCGCGATCTGGCTGGACATCTGCGAGCAGAACAAGGACGCGATCACGCGCGGTCTCGACAGCCTCATCGACGGCCTCTCCGAGATGCGCCGCGTGGTGTCGGAGTCCGACCGTGAGGGTCTGCACGCCCGTCTGGAGCGCGCACGGGTGGCGCGCATGAATCTGCCCGTCCGGGCGGGTGCGGTGGAGAACCTCGTGGAGATGCGTCTCCCCATCCCCGACAGGCCAGGTGCCGCAGCCGACGTGTTCGCGCTGGCGGGGGAGCTCGGGGTCAACATCCACGACTTCGAGGTGGTCCACTCGGTGGAGGGGGACAGGGGCATCATGGTCCTCGTCGTCCGGTCGGAGCACGTCGAGGTGTTCAGGGGCGGCCTCATCGCCCGTGGCTTCCGGCCGGGAGTGGCCAAGCTCGCGTGAGCACGGTTGTCATTGCGCCGCCTTCCGGGCCGGTTGACGCCGTCGTGCGTGTGCCCGGATCCAAGAGCGTCGCGAACCGAGCGCTCGTGTGCGCCGCCCTCGCGCCCGCCGGGGCAATCAGCCGCATCGAGAACGTGCCCGGTGGCGACGACTGTGCCGCCATGGTCTCCGCCCTCTCGCTCTGCGGTGCGTGGTCCGACGGGACGGTCGCGGGCGGTGCCTTTCCCGGGGATGCCTCCGTCTTCGATGCGGGGATCGCCGGCACGACGTCGCGGTTCCTGACCGCGGCCGCCTGCCTGTCCGCCACCGGCGTCACGGTCGACGGTGGCGAGCCCCTCCGCCGTCGCCCGATGGCTGACCTCCACGATGCGCTGAGGCACCTCGGTGCCGAGGTGTCGCCGGTGGGCGGCGCGCCGGCGGGGCACCTCCCCGTGCGTGTCGCGCGCGGGAGCCTGCACGGCGGAACTGTGCCGGTGCGCGGCGACGTGTCCAGCCAGTTCGTCTCTGCACTCATGCTCCTCGCGCCCAGACTCGACGGTGGCCTCCGCATCGAGGTGGAGGGTGACCTCGTGTCCCGTCCGTACGTGGAGATGACGGCACGCGTGATGTCGGCGTTCGGCGCGAGCGTGGAGGTGCAGGGGCAGAGCATCGACGTCCGGCCAGTGGCGTACGGACCCGCGCACTACGTGGTCGAGCCCGATTTCTCCTCTGCTGCGTTCCCTGTGATGTCGCTGGCGTTCCGTCCCGGCCGGGTGGTCCTCCCGGGCCTCGCCACGGCGACCCTCCAGGGGGACGGCCTCGTGCTCGACATCGCGCGGGCGATGGGGATGGAAGTGACGACCGACGGGCATGACATCACGGTCATGAGGGCGGAGGGGTCCGTCCTGCGTGCGGTCTCGTTCGACCTGTCCGATGCGAGTGATCTCGTGCCGGCCGTCGCCGTCGCGTGCACGAACATCGCGGGCACCAGCCGCATCACCGGCGTCGGGTTCATCCGCGGCAAGGAGAGCGACCGCCTCGGCGACCTCGCAGCAGAGCTCGCGAAGGCCCGTTGCGAGGTGACGGTCGAGGACGACGGCCTGTCGATCGCAGGCTCCGTGGGGGGGCCGCCCTGCGACGAGCCCCTCGCGACGCACCACGACCACCGCCTCGCGATGTCGTTCGCGCTGCTCGCACTGGGCAGGGGACGCTGCACGGTCGAGGACCCGGGTGTCGTCAGCAAGAGCTGGCCGGGCTATTTCTCCGACATGTCCGGGGTGCTCGGGTCCGTGACGGGCCTCAACTAGCGTGGCGAGGGCATGGAGGTCGAGGTAGTCGCGTTCGATGTTGACGGAACCCTGACCGTCCGCGACTGCGTCTTTCCCTTCCTCCTCCGGGCCGGTGGCCCCGGCAGGATGGCCCGTGCAGTGCTCGGGCACCCCCTCTCGCTCGCCTCGCTCGTGCTGCGCCGCGACCGCGACGCGATGAAGGCGCACTTCGTGCGGACGTGCCTCGCCGGGCTGGACGCAGAACAGGTCGCGAGGAAAGGTGCCGAGTTCGCCTCGACAGTCGCAGCCGGCTGGATGCGGGCCGACACCGCCGCGGTGCTGAGGCGGCACCAGGACGAGGGGCGGGTCGTCGTGCTCGTCTCCGCCTCGCTCTCGCCCTACCTCGAGCCGCTCGGGGAGATCCTGGAGGTGGACGCAGTCCTGTGCACGGGGCTCGAGGAGCGCGATGGCACGCTCACGGGCGAGCTCGCCGGGCCGAACTGCCGCGGGGAGGCCAAGGTCGAGGCGCTGCGCCGCTGGGCGGGTGACGCAGGCATCACCCACGACGGGTGGCTCGTCGCGGCCTACGGGGACTCCTCCGGTGACACTGAGATGCTCGCCCTCGCGGCGCTCGGTGTCGATGTCTCGCGCACGGAACTGGTGC
>CAYXRQ010000109.1:0-5371 GCA_964466765.1 uncultured Bifidobacterium sp.
GACTCTCGCGAACATCGAGTTCATCGCGGCACACGAAACTGCGGATGACGTGATCACCGCGGCGGCGAAGGTGGGCACGCCCACCACGATCCTGCCGAAACTGAAGGTGGACAAGGATGGCCGCGTCACCGGGATCGCCATGCCCGGCGACCCGGACTACGACACCCTCTGAGGACGCCGTTACTGCTGTGCGCCGCCGCGGCGCACGCTGACCTGCACGGCCGCCCCGCGGGCAGAACAGTCCGACATCTCGTCGAAGGCAGGTGTCTCGGCGATGATGCGGTCCGCGATTGCGACGAACACCGCAGCGGCAGCGCCCTTGCCGGTGATGCTCACCGGCTGCCCGGCGTCGCTTCCCGCCGCGACCGTGGGCTCGATCGGCACCTGGCCGAGCAGTTCCACGCCGATCTCGTCGGCGAGTGCCCGGCCGCCGCCCGTGCCGAACAACGGGTACTCCTCGCCGTGCCCGCACGTGAAGGTGCTCATGTTCTCGATGACGCCCGCGACCCGCAGGAAGCTGCGCCGCGCCATGTCCGCTGCACGGATCGCGACCTTCTGCGCGCTCACCGCCGGCGTCGTCACGATGAGGAGGTCCGTGCGGGGGAGCATGCGGGCCAGGCCCATCTGCACGTCGCCCGTGCCCGGCGGCATGTCGATCAACAGGTAGTCGATGTCGCCCCAGTGCACGTCGTTCAGGAACTGCTCGACTGCCTTCGTCAGCATGAGCCCGCGCCACATGAGCGCCGTGCCCTCGTCCTCCACGAGCATTCCCGTGGACACGACCTTCAGGAGACCGTCACCCACGCGGCGCTCGTTCGGGATGATCGCCGGCTTCTCGCGGCCGTCCACCATCCGTGCCTCGAGCCTGTCGGGCATGTCCAGCATGCGCGGCACGGAGAAGCCCCAGATGTCGGCATCCAGCACGCCCACGGTCCTGCCGCGCGCGGCGAGCGCGGCCGCGAGGTTCACGGTGACGGAGCTCTTGCCCACGCCGCCCTTGCCGCTGGCGACGGCCAGCACCCTCGCGCGCTCGGGCACGGCAGTCGGGGCTGCGTTCTCTTTTGCGTTCCAGCGCGCCTTCGTCATCACCTCGGACCGCTCCTCGGCGGTCATCTCGCCCCAGTCGATCTTCACCTTCTGCACCCAGGGATGCACCTCGAGGCGGCTCTTGATGTCCTTCTGGATCTGGGCGCGCAGCGGGCAGCCCCGGATGGTGAGCTTCACCCCGATGGTGATGACGCCGTCCGCGATGGTCACGGTGTCCACCATGCCCAGGTCCTCGATGTTGGAGCCCAGTTCGGGGTCGATCACGGCCCGCAGGAGGTTCCTGACCTCCTCTGTGGTGGGTGCCCCCGGGGTGCGCTGGCTCACGCGGGGAAGTGTACGGGGGATGCCACGGTGGCCGCTTTCGGCATAAACTCGGGGCACACGCTGTTCAACCGTGCGGGACACCCCGCCAGGCAGATGCACAAGGAGACCACCATGATCACCCTGACCGAGACAGCCACCACGAAGGTCGCACAGCTCATCGAGGCCGAGGGCGCGGGCGAGCTCGCACTCCGCGTGGCCGTGAAGTCCGGCGGTTGCTCCGGCTTCAGCTACGACATGTACTTCGACTCCGAGATCGCCCCCGACGACGAGGTCCTCACCTTCGGTGCCGTGCGGGTCGTCGTCGACCCCGCCTCCGCCCCGATGCTCGTGGGCGCAAGCCTCGACTACAAGGACAGCCTCACCGAGGCCGGGTTCAGCATCTCGAACCCGAACGCAAGCCGCTCCTGCGGCTGCGGCAAGTCCTTCAGCTGATCCCGGCCGAGGCGAGCACCTCGGCGATCTCCGCGCGGTCGAACACGCCGTCCAGCCTGTTGCGGATGGTTCCTCTTGCGTCCGCCACGAAGAGCACAGGCTCGAACGTCATCTTGTAGGCGGTGACCGCCGGCGCGAGCGTCGTCGCGTTCTTGTCCGCGTACACGTCGGCATGCACGAAGATCGCGGCGTCGCCGACTGATTCCGCCACCTTCACCAGTCCCTCCAGGGCGGGAGCACATGTCCCCGTCTTGCAGAATGCCGGGGTCCCGATGAGGTACACCACCGGCTTGCCCGACGCGAGGGCCTCAGTGAGGGTGACTGCGTGGAACGGGCACGTGCCCGTGGCAAGCGTGCATATCGGTGTGACCCCGCGCGGGTTGTCTGTCGTCGGGGTGTCGAACGGCGGCAGCATGCCGCCCGGCACCGGCATGGGCACCGCTGAGGGATCGAGCACCTGGAACGCCGCTCCGTCCTTCGAGGCGCCGTCAATGATGAGCTGGTATGTGCCGGGTTTCTCGATGCGGGCCACGAAGGGCCAGTACGGGAGCGCCAGTCCCTCACCGTGCTTCTCCGCACTGAGCGACTCCACCACGGTGTCACCCGAGTCGATGCTGATGATGCGGGCATTGAGTGTGGCGTACGCGGCCGTCGCCGCGTCGTCGAGGATCTGCGACTTGTTCGCCAGTGACACCGGCAGACGGACGTCGCCCGGAACGAGGCCTGTGCTGGAGAACCGTTGCATCACCGACAGGTCCTCGGGGTCGTACTTGCCGTCGCTGGTGCCGTCCCCGCCGCCGCACGCGGCGAGCAACGTCCCCGCACCGACGGTGCCCGCTCCGATGACTGCGGTCATGGCGAGGAAACGACGGCGGCTCACGCGTCTGTCGGGGGAGACGTTCATCACCCGCAATGGTACGCAGGGTGCCGCTTCGCCTAGGGTTTGACCCATGGCACAACCAGCAGTAGGCCCGTACACACCCGTCGTCCGCGCGGGGGACTGGATCATCGTCTCCGGCCAGCTCGGCATCGTCGACGGCAAGATCGTGGAGGGGGGCGTGAAGGCCCAGACCGCGCAGGCGGTGGAGAACCTGAAGGCCCAGCTGGCCACGGTGGACGCAACTCTCGCCGACATCGCGAAGACCCTCTGCTTCCTCACCGACATGGACACGTTCGCCGAGTTCAACGAGGCGTACGTGGCCGGCTTCGACGGTGCCCGCCCCGCGCGCAGCACGATCGGGGTGGCGGCGCTCCCGTTCGGCGGGAACGTCGAGATAGAGGCCTGGGCCCACAAGCCGCTACGGTGACGACATGCCCGGTGCGCTGATCCTCGCCATCATCCTGTTCGCGTTCCCGATTGTCGTCGGTCTCTCCACCGCCGCGCTCGCGGGCTTGCTCGGCCACCTCCTGTGGAAGGACGGCGAGGCCCGTCATGAGGGCAGCGAACTTCTCGACACCAACATCTGACGCCCTGATCGGCAGGCGCCCGTGACGGGCATGCACTCGTTCGACCGGCGCGGCAAGCGGCTCAGCTGGAGGATCCTCTCGTATGCGCTCAAGCGCATGCGCACGGACCCGCCCCTCGACCACTCCGAGACGCCGGAGACCCTGCGCCGTCGCGCCGGACTCACCGTCACCCCGGACGGCATCGGAGGCGACGAGGCACTGCGCATCTGGGAGGAGGTGCTCGCGCCCGCGTGCATCAGCGTCGACCACCCGCGGTTCTTCTCCTACGTGCCCGGCGCGCCCAGCGAGGCCGCCGGCATGTTCGACGTGGCGATCAGCGCCGCCAACGTCTACGCAGGTTCGTGGCAGGAGGGTGCGGGGGCGGTGTTCGCCGAGAACGAGGCCCTGCGCTGGATCGCGGACATCGCCGGCATGCCCGCGGGTGCGGGCGGCGTGTTCGTGAGCGGCGGCACCGCGGGGAACCTCTCCGCTCTCATCGCCGCCCGCTGGCACTGGCGCCACCGCAACGAGGGCCGGTTCGACAGGACGCGCGGCCTGGTCGTGGCAGCGCGGTCGGCGCACTCGAGCGTGGAGCAGGCGGCGCGCGCGATGGATGCCGACGTTGCCCTCGTGGACACCGACATCCGGGGGCGGATGGACGGCGAGTCGACGCGCGCCGCGCTCGCCGCACTGCCGCCGGAGGATGCGCAGCGCGTTTTCGCCGTCGTCGCCACCGCGGGCACCACGAACGTGGGCGTCGTGGATGATCTCGCAGGCGTCGGTGCCGCAGCGCGGTCAGCCGGGGCGTGGTTCCACGTGGACGGTGCATACGGCGGGGCCGCCCTGTGCGCGCCGTCGCGCCGCGCGCTGTTCACGGGCGTGGAGTCGGCCGACTCCTTCATCGTGGACCCGCACAAGTGGCTGTTCGCACCCTTCGACAGCTGCGCGCTCGTCTACCGCGACCCGCGCGTGGCCAGGGCCGCGCACACGCAGCATGCCGAATATCTCGACGCCCTGCACGTGAACGACGACTGGAACCCCAGCGACTACGCCCACCATCTCTCGCGCCGGCCGCGCGGGCTGCCGCTGTGGTTCAGCCTGGCCACGCACGGCACCCGTGCGTACACGGAAGCGGTCGAGCGCACTCTGGAGGTGACGGAGCGCGGTGCGGATCTCGTCAGGGCATCAGCGCACCTGGAGCTGATCATGGAGCCGGAACTGTCGGTGCTGCTGTTCCGTCGGCTCGGCTGGTCGGCCGCCGACTATGAGGAGTGGAGCAACAGGGTCCTCATGCAGGGACTGGCGTTCGCAGTCCCCACCAGCTGGCGGGGTGAGACGTGCCTACGGTTGTGCATCGTGAACCCCGAGACGACCCCGGACGACATCGCGACCGTTCTGCGGAGCATGGCATGAGCACGGCTCCTGCCGGCACGGCCGATCTCCTCATCAAGAACGGGTACGTCGCCACGGTCGACACCGCGCGGCGTGAGTTCCCCGGCGGGTGGGTGGCGATCACCGACGGTCTGGTCAGCGGAGTCGGGTCCTCGACCGATGCGCCGCCCGCGGCGAGGGAGGTGCTGGACGCATCCGGTTGCCTTGTGACACCGGGACTCGTCAACACCCACCACCACCTGTACCAGAACCTCACGCGCGCGTTCCCGCCCATGACCAATGCGCCCTTGTTCGGGTGGCTGCAGACGCTGTACCCGCTGTGGCGCGCGCTCGACGAGGAGAGCGCGCACGTCTCGGCGTGGATCGGTCTCGCCGAGCTCGCCCTGTCGGGGTGCACCACTTCCACCGACCACCTCTACCTCCACCCGCGCGACGGCGGCGACCTGCTGTCGGCCGAGATCGCCGCCGCCGTGGACCTCGGCATGCGCTTCCACCCCACGCGCGGGTCGATGTCGCTGTCGCAGAAGGACGGCGGCCTCCCGCCCGATGACGTGGTGCAGGAGGACGACGAGATCCTCGCCCTCTCGCAGGCCGCCGTGGAGCGCCACCATGACCGCTCGTTCGGTGCGATGGTGCGGGTGGCCCTCGCGCCGTGCTCGCCGTTCAGCGTCACGAAGGAACTGATGGTCCGTTCGGCGGAGCTCGCGGAGAAGCTGGACGTGCGGCTGCA
>CAYXRQ010000110.1:0-3514 GCA_964466765.1 uncultured Bifidobacterium sp.
AGCTGCCCGAGATCGAACCCGACACCGCGCCCGACGAGTCCCCCGAACCGGAGGATCGTCGAGCGCGGCATGGATTCGTGCGTTCTTGATGTGCGCGGGGGCCGGTGCGCGATCACTCCACGCGAACGAGGCGCAGCACCTGCGTGCGGTCCGGCGTGGCCATGCGCACCAGATAGACGCCCGGCTGCAGGGACGAAGCACCGCGCGCTGAACCGTCCCACTCGAACGTGTGCCGCCCCGCGGTGAGCACGCCGTCGTGCAGCATCGCGACGCGTCGCCCGGTGACGTCGAACACCGCCAGTTCGAGTCGCTGCTCACGTGCCAGGTCCACCGCCATGCGCACGCGACCGACGGCGGGGTTCGGGCTCGGCGGAAGCGCGAACGCCGTGTGCACGGGGCGCACCACCGGCGGCGGGTCCCCCGCATCGAGCGTCGGGGCGCGATCGATCTGGCGGCGCCAGACCTCGTTGGAGCGTCCCGCCGACGTGATGCCGCCGAAGACGACCGCGACGTGGCTCACCGGCGCGAGCACCATGCTGTGGAACGCGCGCGGCGTCGGGCGCGTGCCGTAGAAGTTGCGTCCGTACCAGTCGGCCCCGCCCGAACCGTCCGCGGGCGAGAGCGTGTAGGCCGTGTCCACATAGGCGCCGCCCACCGCGCCGCCGAACGCGTCCAGCCAGCGGTACTCGGCGTCGTACACGTGGCGTGCGAGCGTCCAACCGGTCGCGGGCAGGCGCGCCGGTGCGATCGCCTGCCACACGGCCGCGCCGCCCAGTCCGTTGCCGTGCTCCAGCACCCACGTGCCCTGATCGGCACTGCCGCAGGCGTCACCACCGGTCACGAGGAGTCGACCGGTCGGCGCGTCCCACGCGGCACCGGCGTGCGAGCGCGCAGAAGGGCCGCTGCCGGTGGTGGCGAGCGACGTCCACACGGGTGCGCCGCCCAGGCCGTTCGCGTTCTCGAGCACCCACACGTCGTTGAGTGACGTCGTGCAGTCGCTCGGCAGCGAGCGACCCCCGAACACCATCATGCGGTTGTTGACGCGGTCGTAGGCCGATGCGTGGACGGTGCGCGCGGAGGGCGACGCCGCCGGCGCAAGCGGCACCCACGTGGGCGTGCCGCCGAGGCCGTTGGCGTTGGTGAGCACCCATGCGTCGGCGAGCGAAGCGGCCGGGACCGCGCCGTTCTCACCGCCGAAGACCGTCATGCGATTGCTGGCGGGATCGTAGACCGCGCTGGCGTTCGTGCGGGCGGGCGGTGGTGTCCCTGCCGGCGTGAGCTTGCTCCAAGCGGGATAGTTGAAGCCCACCGCTTTCGAGAGCACCCAGACGTCGTTGAGCACGCCCGCGTCCGAACGGCCGCCGAAGACGATCATGCGATCGCTCGTCGAGTCGTAAACCGCCGTGTGCCCGGCGCGCGCAGAGGGCGGTGCGCCATCGGGCAGCGCCCGCGTCCACACCTGATCCACGCACTCGAGCACCAGGTTCGTATCGGAATAGCTGAGCGACCAGAGCTGCCCGGGCCCGTAGGCGAGTCCGTTCACCGTGGCGAACGTGCTGCCCGCGCGACGCGTGAAGCGCGCGATCACGTACTTGCGGCCGGGGGCCGGTTTGTAGGGCGACGTCACCGACACGTTGAGGGTGCCCGCGAACGTCACCGTGTCACGCAGGCTGAGCACGTCATAGCCCGTGGCGGCCGAGTCCCCCGCCACCTCGATGTCGAGGACCGAACTCGCGGTGTTGGCGACGCGGCCCTCGATGCGCAGCAGCCCCGGCGAGGTGCCCGGACGCACGATGCCGTTCTGGGTGAGCGGCAGGCCCGCCGCCAGCGACAGCGTGCCCGAACCGCGCAGGACACCGCCCGGCTGGTTCGTGAGGCTCGCGCCCGCCACGGTGAGCGTGCGCGTGCCCGCAATCGTGAGCGTGCCCGAGTTGGAGTACGCGGCACCCGTGCGCGACAGCGTGAGTGGGTACTGCACGTCGAACAGCCCCTGATTGTCGAGCGCCGCGCTGATCGCGCGCGCCTGCGCACCGCCACCGGCGAGCGCACGGATGACCCCCGTCGACGCGTTCACGAGCGTGCCCGTGGTGAGTGCGAGCGTGCTCGTGCGCGTGGTGGCAACAGACGGCGCGGCGGTCAGCTCGATGAGGCCCTGGTTCGTGACGCTGTTCGGGAACGTGAACTGCGCGTTGGTGCTGCCCGAGCACTGCACACGAAGGGTGCCCGCGGGGCGATTCGTGAACGCACCGCCGGAACTCGACGCGCCCTCCACGACGACCGTGCCGAAGTTGTCGAGCGCGCCGGTCTGCGTGGCATTGAGATACGACACCGTACCCGTGCCGTTCACGACGATCGGAGCGTTGGTGGTCGAGGACGACAGGTTCACCGTGGCGCCCGCACCGACGGTGAGCGTGGCGGCACCGTTGAGCAGACTCGTCGAGAGATTGAACACGGTCGAGTCGATCGTCCACGGCACCGCGACCGCCAGCGTGGCGTTGGTGACGTTGACCGAGCCGCGTCCGGTGATGGCACCACCCGCAACCGTGAAGTTCTGACCCGCTCCGCCTGCGACCGCACCGGACAGCGACAGCGTTCGTCCCGTGGGCACGCTGATCGCGCCGGTGGTGGTGAGCCCCGGCGTCGCACCCGAGAGCGCGATGGCGAGATCGGCGCCGTTCAACTGCAGCGTGCCGCTGTGACTCGAGCCCGGCCGGTTGAGCGCGAACGAGCTGGGATACTGGATGTCGAGAAGTCCCTGATTGTCGATGACGCCCACGAAGCCGCGCGTCGAGGCTCCGCCGCCGGCGAGCGCGCGCACCACTCCGGTGGCGGAGTTCACGAGCGTGCCCGCGGTGAGCGCCACGGTGCTCGTGCGGGTGCTGTTGACGCCGGCCGCCGCGGTGAGCTCGAGCGTGCCGTTGTTGCTGAAGCCGTTCGCGAACGTGAGCTGCGTGTTGCTGCTGGCGAACGCCTGCACGCGCAGGGTGGCGCCCACGCGGTGCGTGAACGTCGCGTTCGACGCGGTGGTGCCCTCCGCCACGACCGTGCCCGAGTTGTCGAGCGCGCCCGACTGCGTCGAGTTCTGCAGCGTCACCGTGCCCGCGTTGGTCGTGGCCCCCGCCAGCGTGCTCGTGTACAGGGCCAGGGTGCCGCCGCTCGCGACGCTCACGGGCGCGTTGATCGTGCTCGAGGTCGCAGACACCGTGGTGCCGTTCTGCACCGTGAGCGTCGAGGGGCCGTTGAGCAGGCTTCCGCTCAACGACAGCGTGCCGCCGGCGGTCCCGTGGGCCGTGTTGAGCACGAGCGTCGCGTTGGACAACGCCACTGTGCCGCCACCGGTGAGCGTGCCGCCGTGCGTGAACGTCTGTGCCGCACCACCCGCAACGGAGCCCACGAGCGAGAGCGTGCGTGCCGCCGGGACGTTGAGGGATCCCGCGTTGTTGAATCCCGGCGTCGTGCCCGACACCGTGAGCGTGAGGTCGCCGCCGTTGAGCTGGATCGTACCCGCGTTGCT
>CAYXRQ010000110.1:3614-5343 GCA_964466765.1 uncultured Bifidobacterium sp.
GTGAAGCCGTTCGCGAACGTGAGCT
The DNA here is from genome assembly GCA_964466765.1 of uncultured Bifidobacterium sp. Classification (GTDB taxonomy): domain Bacteria; phylum Actinomycetota; class Acidimicrobiia; order Acidimicrobiales; family Ilumatobacteraceae; genus UBA2093. Next base: position 3,640 of record CAYXRQ010000110.1, read on the forward strand.
GACTGCTCTGCGACAGGTCCGAGAACACGCGCAGCGTGGAACCCGCGCGGCTCGTGAACGTCCCGGACGAGGTCGAGTTCCCGAGTGCGCTGACGATGCCATAGTTGTCGAGGGGGCCCGACTGGGTGCTCCCCGTGAGGGCGAGCGTGCCTCGATTGACCGTCGAGCCGCTCAGTGTGCCGCTCGTGAGCGTCAGCGTCGCGGTGGAATCGATGCTGACCGGGGCGGCGAGCGTCGACGTGCTGGCATCGAGCGTGGTGCCGGAGCTCACCGTGAGCGTGCTCGGGCCGTTCACCGTGCTACCGCTGAGCTGCAGTTTGGTCGCACTCGTGGCGAGTGCGGTATTGAGCACGAGCGTCGCGTTGGAGATCGCGACGCTGCCCGCACCGCCGAACGTGCCGGCATCCAGGTTCACCGGCGTGCCCGCGCCCCCCACCGCCGCACCCGTGAAGGTCAGCGTGCGGCCGGTGGCGACGTTCATGGCGCCCGAGGTCGAGAAGCTCGTGCCCGCCCCCGAGAGCGACACTGATAGGTTGCCACTGGTCACGTCGATCGTGCCCGCATTGGTGTGCACCGCGCCGGCGCGTCCGAGCGACAGCGGGTAGGCCACGGTGAGCGTGCCCTGATTGTCGAGGGCGGTCGCCAGACTGCGGTTGGCTCCGGTGCCCGCGAGACTGCGGATGACACCACCCGGCGCGTTGACGAGCGTCCCGGTCGTGAGGCTCAGGGTCGAGGTGAGCACCGCGCCGACCGCACCCGCGTTCGTGGTCAGGTCGATGGTGCCGCCATTGGTGAAGCCGCTCGCCACGGTGAGCGTGCCGGAGGTGCTGCCCACGGTCTGGATCGAGAGCGTGGCCCCCGCCGGATGTGCGAACGCACCCGCGACGCTGCTCGCACCAGTGACGATCATCGTCCCGTTATTGGTGAGGGCGTTGGCGACCGACGTGGCCCCCAGCGTGAGCGCGCCTTCGTTCGTGATGGTGCCGGTGCCGTTCACCGCGGACGAGGCCAGCGTGAACGCGCCCTGCGCCCCGATCGTGGTCGGGCCGTTGAGCGTGATCGTACGCGCACTGGCGGAAAGGGTCTGCTGGCCGGTGGCGGCACCGTTCACGCGCAGGCCCGCCAGCGTGACGTTCACATTCATCGTCACGGTGTACGTGCCGGCGAGGTCGATCACCGCCGTGTCGGCTGTCGTGGGCAGCGCGCCGGTGGACCAGTTGGTGAGCACGTTCCAGTTGCCGCCTGCGGCGTTGATCCAGCGGACGGCGGCCGCGTGGGCCGGAACGGACGAGAGACACGCGAGAGCGGCCGCCAATAATAAGCGGCGCGAGAGGACGGATCGCACGGGGGACTCCACGTTGGGGGATGTCGGAGCAGTCGAGCAGCACGTGGGGCGTCGCATCGGGGATGCGCGACACGACGACGGAATGCGAAAGGATAGCCAATTCGGAGGTGCGTTTGCAGCCTATTCACACGGAGTTGCCGTAAGTGCGCGCGCAGGGTGCGACGGTGCGCGACGCGCGACGGAACCCCCATCGCGGCGGCGATCCCGTGAGTGTGCAGGGTATGAGCGCACCGTGCGGGGATTCCGCGCGGCACGTGCACGCTCGCGCCAAGCGCTCGCGGCTCGGTGCGCGGTCTAGGAGCGCGCTTCGTACCGCGCGCGCACCGCCGCCAGGCGTTCGGGATTGCCGATCTCGAGCC
>CAYXRQ010000111.1:0-5300 GCA_964466765.1 uncultured Bifidobacterium sp.
ACGTCGACATCGTGCACGTGGTGGAGGGGCACCTGGCCTACTTCGCCGCGATCGGGGCCGTCGGCCCTCACGCAGACTCCGTCTGAGGCACGACGCCCGCATTGGGGTCCGGTGCGCCGCACTCCGGCGGCAGGTCAGATCATCATGTTGAACTGCAGCAGCACCTTGCGCGCATGGCCGGTGTCGCCCGAGACCGTGCACTGCGCCGCGAGTGCCTCCGGCTCGCCGCGGCCGGTGGCGAGCTGCAGGAAGACATCGGAATCCATCGAGATGCTGCACAGCGGGTCTGCCGGCGCGTCGCCACCGGTGTGGGCGCGCCCCTCGCGGACGGTGGTGACGACGGTCCGCTCCACCGCGCCCGTGATGCGGATCACCACTGACTGCCCCTCGGGCGTGGCGGCGCGCTTGCCGACCACGATCGGCACCGTGCGGATGAGCCGGTCGACCGTGTGCTCAGCGGCCGGTCCGCCGCGGTGCCCGGGGATCCCGATGGCGCGGCGCATGTCCTGCTCGTGCACCCACGTGTCGAGCACGCGGATGTGGAGGAAGTCGGCGACGGTGCCCGGACCCGTGGGGGTCATCGACTCCACGGCGAAGTAGGCGTCGTCAGCGGTGCGCAGCTGCTCCATGCGGCGCGCCGCGAGGTCGAGGAACTCCTCCAGCACCTTTGTCCCCGGCCAGGCGCGCCGGTAGTCGACGTGGTGCTCGTTCATCTCGCCGATCGGGTTCTTCGCGTTCGACAGGTCGGTGGCACGGTGCTCCGTCTCCGGCATGCCGAAGAGCGCCCGCTCCGTGCCGATGATGTGGGACAGGTTGTCCTGCACGGTCCAGCCGGGCAGCTGGGAGGGGGTCTTCCACTGCTGCTCCGTGAGCGAGGGAAGGAACGACGCGAGCGAGTCGAAGATCTCGCCGAGCTTGTCGATGGTGTCCACGGGGATCATGGGTGCCTCCTAGCGGGCCGGGTTCTGGACGGTGCGCCACTGGCGCGCCGTGAGGTACGGGGAGAAGATCTGGCCGATCATCGCCATGTCGGCGTCCGTCTTCGGGGTCTTGATCTCGAACAGGCCCGGGAAGCGCGCGTACGCGAGCGTGATGTCCCACAGCTCGCGCGCCTTGTCCGCCTCCGGTGCGGGCAGGACGACCGGGCCGAACACGGCACGGCCACCGGGCACGGTGATGATGGGCACGCCGAACCCGGCGAGAGCCGTGACCGCGTGCTCGTGGTCGGCGCGCACCTCGTCCGACGTGGTCGGGTCGGCGAGTGCCTCGTCCCATGCCTCAGTGGGCAGTCCCTCACCGGCGAGCAGCTCGAGTGCGGTCTCCTTGTCATAGTGACGGCGTCCCTCGACGTGCAGCGCCCGGCCGCAAACCTCGTAGAAGCGCCCGCACCAGTCGTTGTCCTGCCGGCGCAGCCACGCCGCGACGCGCATCGGGGTCCATCCGTAGGCGAACTCGCGCTCCCACGGGTGGGGCTTGCCCTCCTCGCGGTTGACCTCCTCCAGGCTGAAGAAGCGCCACTTGATCGTGAAGCCCACCTGGGTCTGCACGTCACGGATCCAACGGGAGGTCTGGTACGCGTACGGGCACATGATGTCGAAGAAGAACTCGATCTCCGACGGTTGCTCTTGGTCCGTGATGCTGCTCATGGCGGCAACATAGCCCCCGTTTCGTGCCCCGCCGTCACCGTGCGACTACCGTTGGGGGTCATGGAACGCCCCACACGGTTCGAACACACCCGATTCCTCGGCGACAAGCGCACCCAGCTCGTCTATGACCTGGACGAGTGGACCGACGGGGCTGTCATCGACGAGATCGTGGAGCAGGGCGTGGGGCTGTGCTTCGGGCCGGACACGTTGGCCGAGGCGCGCAACCGCGGCTACAGGCCGGCGGTCCCCGGCAAGACGCGCCGCCACCGCAAGCCGCGCGCGTAGGGAGACACCGTGGCCGCCCCGATGAACGGCACGTTCGCCTCGGGGTCGCTCACGCTCGGGTCGTACCTGGCCGTGCCTCCCGGGCCGGCCGGCTCGCTGCCCGGCGTCATCCTGTGCCACGGCTTCCCGATCGGGCCGCTGGATGCCCGCCAGTCGGCGCTCACCTTCCCGCAGTTGCTCGACCGCATCGCGAACGAGCTCGGCTGGGTGGGCCTGACGTTCACGTTCCGCGGCTGCGGCACGAGCGAGGGTGACTTCTCGATGCAGGGCTGGGTGGACGACCTGCGCGCCGCGATCGACCACCTGGAGCGCGAGGCCAACCCGAACGGCATCTGGCTCATCGGCACCAATACGGGCGGCGCGCTCGCGCTCTGTGTGGCCGCCGACGACCCACGAGTGAAGGGGTGTGCCCTGCTCGGCCCGCGCGCCGACTTCGACGACTGGGCGGCCCAGCCGCGCCGCTTCCTGGAGCACGCACGCGAGATCGGTGCGATCAGGCGGCCGGGCTTCCCTTCGTCGTTCGACGAATGGAGCCGCGAGCTGCGCAGGTTCCGCCCGATCGATGCCGCGCGCAGGTTCGCGCCACGGCCGCTGCTGGTGATGCATGGCGAGGAGGACGAGAGCGTGCCCGTCGCTGACTCCCGTGTGCTCGCGGAGTCCCACGGTTCCGCCGAGACGCGCATCATCTCGGGTGCAGGGCACAGGCTGCGCCACGACCCGCGCGCCGTCGCGGTGCTGTTCGGTTGGCTGGACCGCCAGCGCCCGCCGGCCGCCTAGCGGTTCGCCTTCGGCAACTGGTCCATGCGTTGGACAGTGCTGTCGGGGGGGCGTGCCCCTACCCGGAGTGACCGTTCGGGTGTGCGGAATGCCACGCGTATGCCGACGAGATGATGTCGTCCAGATGGCGGCGTGGCTCCCAGCCGAACAGCCCGCGGATGAGCGAAGCATCGGCCCACACCTCTGACACGTCGCCGGCCCGGCGCCCGGCGAACTCGTGCGGGACCTTCCTGCCGCTGATGCGCTCCGTGGCCGCGATGATCTCGAGCACGCTGGTTCCCTGCCCGGTGCCCACGTTGCAGGTGACGGACTCGCCGCCCGCCGCGAGATGGTCGAGGGCCGCCACGTGCGCCGTGGCGAGGTCCTCCACGTGGATGTAGTCGCGCACGCCGGTGCCGTCCGGGGTGGGGTAGTCGTTTCCGAACACCGTGAGCGCCGGTGAGTGCCCCAGCACCGCCTTCATCACGTGCGGCACCAGGTTCTGCGAGAAGCGCCAGTCCTCGCCGAGTGCCGCGTCGTCGCTGGCACCCGCCGCGTTGAAGTAGCGCAGGCACACGCTTCGCATCGGCGACGTCCTGGCGTACCACCCGAGCGTCTTCTCGATCATCAGCTTCGTCTCTGCATACACGCTCTCGCACGAGGTGGCGTCCGACTCGCGCACGGGAACGCGCGCGGGCGTGCCGTAGACGGCGGCGGTGGACGAGAACACCACGCGGTCGACCCCGCAGGAGTGCAGCGTCTCGAACAGCCGCTGGGATCCCGTCACGTTGTTGGCGAAGTACTTGCCGGGGTTCGTCATGGACTCGCCGACGGCCTTGTACGCGGCGAAGTGGACCACCTCGTCCACGCCGTGCTCCTCCACGGTGCGGCGCACGGCATCGGAATCGGCCACGTCCGCCTGCACGAACGGCGCGTCACCCACGGCCTTGCGGTGGCCGTTCTCCAGGGTGTCCAGCACGACCACGGCACGGCCCGAGGCGCGGATAGCCCGGGCGGTGATGGAGCCGATGTAACCGGCACCGCCGGTGATGAGCGTGGTCACGCGGACAGACGCTACTTGGCGGGCTTCTTCAGAGGGCGGGACTGTTTGTCCCTGTCCGCCTCCTTCTCGGCCTTCTTCCATGCCCGCACCTTGAGCAGGGTCTTTTCGTCCGTGATGTCGGCGACGGTGCGGGGGTTGCGGTCGCTGAACACGCCGGCAGCCTGCTTCCAGCCCTTCGGCTGCACCCCGAAACGCTTGCCGAGGAGCGCGACGAAGATCTGCGCCTTCTCCTCGCCGAACCCGGGCAGCTCGCGCAGTCGGGCGAACAGCACGGACGCGTCGTCGACACCCTTCCAGATGTTCTCGCCCTTGTTGCCGTGCTTCTCCGCGACCACGGCGCACATCCCCTGGATGCGCCCGGCCATGGCCTTCGGGAAGCGGTGGATCGCCGGCTTCTCGAGGCACACGGCGAGGAACTCGTCTGGGTCCATGGCGGCGATCCTGCGCGGGTCGAGGTGTCCGAGCCGCGTCTTCAGCGTGTGCGCGCCGTTGAACGCCCACTCCATGGGCACCTGCTGGTCGAGCAGCATCCCGATGAGGAGTGCCGTCCCGTTCGAGTTCAGCAGCCTGTCCGAGACGGGGTTGCCGGTGATGTAGAGCGTACCCATGCTTGCCTTTCCTTGTGCCGGTGACAGTGTGCCACTCGCCGTGTGTCAGTCGCGGGTGAGGCCGTGGTCGGCGTCCAGGTCGATGCCGAGGTCGCTGATCGCCTTCTCCACCGTGGCGGCGGTGATGCCGTGCGACCCGACCAGCGTGCTGAGCACCGCGACCACCACGTGCTCGGCGTCGGTCTCGAAGAACCGCCGCAGTGCCTCGCGGGTGTCGCTGCGGCCCATCCCGTCCGTGCCGAGCGCGAGGAACCTGCGGCCCCGCACGTACGGCGCGATCTGCTCGCTGACGATCCGCATGAAGTCCGTGACGGCCACGACCGGCACGGTCTCCCGGCCGAGCGTGCGGTCGAGAATGGACTCCCGCGGCGGTTGGGCGGGGTGGAGCCGGTTCCACCGTTCGGTCTCCATGGCATCCTCGCGCAGCGATTTGTACGAGGTGGCCGACCACAGGTCCACGTTGATCCCGTAGCGCTCGCGCAGGATGTCCGACGCCTCGATGGCGGCCGAGCACGCCGTGCCGGAGAAGAGCACCGACGCGTGCGTTGTTCCCTCCGCGGCGCGCCAGCGGTAGACGCCGTTGATGATGTCCTCGTCCGTGACGTGCGCGGGGCGCTCCGGCATGAGGAGGTTCTCGTTGTAGAGGGTGACGTAGTAGAAGATGTCGGCCGGGTGCGGGCCGTACATCCTGTTGATGCCGTGCCTGATGACAGCCGCGACCTCGTAGGCGAAGGCGGGGTCGTATGCCTGGCACGCGGGGATCGTGCTCGCGAGGAGCAGGCTGTGGCCGTCCTGGTGCTGCAGGCCCTCGCCCATGAGGGTGGTGCGCCCGGCGGTCGCGCCCATGAGGAAGCCACGCGTGCGCATGTCGGCGGAGAGCCACGCGAGGTCGCCCACGCGCTGGAAACCGAACATGGAGTAGAAGGTGTAGAAGGGCACCAT
>CAYXRQ010000112.1:0-5251 GCA_964466765.1 uncultured Bifidobacterium sp.
GCGGTCGAGACGGAGACGGGCCTCGCCCTCGGCGCGATGCCGCTCGTGAAGGAGGCCGTCACCCAGCGCGAGCGGCTGGACCAACTCGTCTCCTCCAACCCCGAGCATGCCGAGATGCTGTCCAAACTGGAGCAGGCATATGATGCAATGCATTCGCCCGCCGCGATCGACATCGCAAGTAACCTGCCGAGCGCCGACCAACTGGCCTCAGAAATCGAACAGTTCTTGCGGGACCAACAACCAGGAGAGACACAATGAAGGTAGACGGAGGAATCACCACCGACATGTCCAAGGTGCCCCAGGCCGCCAAGGAAGTCGAGGCTGCCGGGTACTCAGGTGCATGGACCGCAGAGACTGCCCACGACCCGTTCCTTCCGCTTGTGCTCGCCGCCGAGCACACGGAGAAGATCGAACTGGGCACGTCCATCGCAGTGGCGTTCGCGCGCAACCCGATGCTGCTGGCGAACCTCGGATGGGACCTGCAGGCGTACTCGAAGGGACGATTCATCCTGGGCCTCGGCAGCCAGATCAAGCCGCACATCGAGAAGCGGTTCTCCATGGAGTGGAGCCACCCGGCCAGGCGCATGCGCGAGATGGTGCTCGCCATCCGCGCCATCTGGGACACCTGGGAGAACGGCACGAAACTGGACTTCCGCGGCGAGTTCTACAAGCACACCCTGATGACGCCCTTCTTCACCCCGGAACGCGCCGAGCTGGCCGGGTTCGGCACGCCGAAGATCTACCTTGCCGGCGTCGGTGAGCTGATGACCGAGGTGTGCGGCGAGGTGTGCGACGGCTTCATCTGCCACGGCTTCACCACCGAGAAGTACCTGCGCGAGGTCACGATCCCCGCTCTCGCCCGCGGCCGGGCGAAGGCCGGCAAGACCATGGAAGGTTTCGACATCGTCGGCCCGAGCTTCGTGGTCACCGGCAACAACGAGGACGAGATGAAGGCCGCCGCCGCGGGCACGCGCCAGCAGATCTCCTTCTACGGCTCCACGCCGGCGTACAGGGGCGTGCTCGAGGCGCACGGCTGGGGCGGCCTGCAGGACGACCTGAACACGCTGTCCAAGCAGGGCAAGTGGGCCGAGATGGGGACCCTCATCGACGACGAGATCCTGAACACCTTCGCGGTCGTCGGCGAGCCCGAGTCGATCGCCCCGGAGCTGCACAGGCGCTACGGCGACGTCATCAGCCGGATCAGCTTCTACGCGCCCTACAAGAGCGACCCGGCACGCTGGCAGCCCGTCATCGAGGCCATCAAGAAGGGCTGACCTGGCGGGCTAGGCGCCCAGGCCCACCAGCCACGACTGCGCGTTGATGCCCAGGTTCGGCACGTCGTAGCCGCCCTCCTGCAGCACCACCGTGGGGATGCCGAGAGAAGCGACCATCGCCCCGTGCGCGCGGAAACCCTCGGTCGTCAGCGCGAGGTCGCAAATCGGGTCCGTCACGAAGGTGTCGAGACCAAGCGACACCACGAGGAACTGCGCCCCGAACGCGGAGATCTTCTGCAGTGCAGTGTCCAGTGCGGACGAGTACGCGGCGTCCCCCGTGCCGGCGGGCAACGGGATGTTCAGGTTCGCCCCGAGACCCCTCCCCGTGCCGGTCTCGTCAGCATGGCCGATGGCGTATGGGTACGCGCGCACCGGGTCGCCGTGGAGCGACACGTAGAGCACATCGTCACGGTCGTAGAAGATCTCCTGGGTGCCGTTGCCGTGGTGGTAGTCGACATCGAGCACCGCGACCTTCACACCGCGCGTCGAGGCCACGTGGTGGGCGACGACCGCGGCGTTGTTGAAGAAGCAGTACCCGCCGTACAGCGAAGTCGTGGCATGGTGGCCCGGCGGCCTGCACAGCCCGTACGCGCTGCGGTCCCCGTCCAGCACGAACTGCATGGCTGTCATCGCGGTGTCCACGGCGGCGCGGGAGGCGGCGTACGTTCCCTCAGTGATGGGCGTGGTGATCTCGAAGCTCCAGTAGCCGAGGCGCCCCTGGATCGCCGACGGTTCGGCACCGGGCTCCATCTTGTTGCGCAGGCCCTGCATCTGGAACACCTCGGGCACGACCTCGCGGGTCTCCCCGACCGTGCGCTGGTATTCCTGCCACGCCCCGTCGAGGAAGCGCAGCAGCCCGGCATCGTGCACCGCGGTGATGGGGTCCGCCCCCCACTGCACGGGTGACACGATCTCGAACCGTGCGTCCGCGGAGAGCACGTCCTTGATGATCTCGCCGCGGCCGATGTGCTCCCACGGTGAGTGGGCGATGGAGCGCTCCAGTTCGACCTTCGGGTCGTGGAGCAGGTGGTCGGGTGTGTAGACGGCCTTCATCGGCGCCAACACTATGCCGTCAGGGCGGGGACGCTCAGTCGAACGAGGGGCGGGAGCGCAGCGAGCGCTTCAGTTCCGCCATGCCGCTGGTGGTGGCGACGGTCTCGACCGCGTCCCACAGTTTCAGTGCGTCATCGCCACGCGGGATCCGGGCGATGACAGGTCCGAAGAAGCTGGCCTCGTCCGCCGCGCGGGGCCGGAACGTGAGGATCGGCGTGCCCACGTCCTTGCCGGTGCGCTCGAGCGCGAGTTCGGTCTCGGCGCGGATCAAGGCATCGAACGACTCGTCATCGACTGACTCGGCCCAGCCATCGGGCAGACCCGCCGCGTTGAGCAGCGCGGCCACGTGACCCTGGGTGTCCGCGGTGAACGCATCACGCTCTGCCCTGTTGTGCAGGCTGGTGCCGAGCGCCGTGTACACGGCCCCGGCGGCGTCGTTGCCCTGCTCGGCGCGCGCACGGGCGCACACCCTCAGGCCCTGGGTGCCCGCGAGATGGACCGCCGCATACCCGGCGGGCATCTTCGAGTAGTCCATCTTGTCCTCGTTCAGGAACTTGAGCGAGATGAACCGCCACTGCACGTCGTAGTTGCGCAGGCCACGGACCTCCTCGACCCACCGCGAGGTGATCCACGCCCACGGACAGACCGGGTCGAGGAAGAAGTCGAGGTCGGCCACGGTCAGACCCGCTCGATCTGGCGCTCTTCGAAGGTCTCGATGATGTCGCCGGCCTTCAGGTCCTGGAAGTCGGAGAGCCCGATGCCGCACTCGAAGCCCTCGCGCACCTCACGGACGTCGTCCTTGAAGCGGCGCAGCGACTGGATGCTGCCCTTCCAGATGATCGTGCCCTCGCGGAGGAAACGCACCTTGGTGCCGCGGGTGATGACGCCCGTGCGCACGATGCAACCGGCGATGGCGCCGATCTTCGGCACGCGGAAGATCTCGCGGACCTCCGCCTCGCCCGTGACCACTTCCTCGAACTCCGGTGCGAGGAGGCCGAGCATCGCCCGCTCCATGTCCTCGAGGAGCTTGTAGATGATCTCGTACGTGCGGATCTCCACGTGCTCGGTCTCGGCGAGGTCGCGCGACTTGCGGTCGGGACGCACGTTGAAACCGATGATCGTGGCGTTCGTCGCCGCGGCCAGGGTGATGTCGTTCTCGGTGATGCCGCCCACGCCGCGGTGGACGAAGGCGACCTTCACCTCGTCGCGCTCCAGCTTGCGGAGCGACTCGGTGACCGCCTCGAGAGAGCCGTGGACGTCCGCCTTGATGACCAGGTTCAGGGTGGCGACCTCGCCGGCCTGGATCTGGGAGAAGATGTCCTCCAGCTTCACGCCGCGCTGGACGCGGGCGTCACCGCGCTGGTTGAGCACGCGCATGCGGTGCTCGCGGGACTCGCCGACCGTGCGGGCGGTCTTCTCGTCGGGGGCGGCGCGGAACTCGTCGCCGGCCTGGGGCACGGACGAGAGACCGAGCACCTGGACCGGCGTGGACGGGCCCGCCTCCTTAAGCTGCTCGCCCCGTTCGTTGATGAGGGCGCGCACCTTGCCCCACGCGGCACCGGCCACGATCGGGTCGCCGACCTTGAGCGTGCCCTTGTCCACCAGGACGGTGGCCACGGGGCCGCGGCCGACGTCGAGGTTCGCCTCCAGCACGATGCCCTTGGCGCGCCCCGTGGGGTTCGCCGTGAGGGTCTCGAGCTCGGCGACCACGTTGAGCTGCTCGAGCAGGTCGTCGATGCCGAGGTTCTGCTGGGCGGACATCTCGACCACGATCGTGTCGCCGCCCCAGGACTCCGGCACGAGCTCGTACTCGGTGAGCTGGGTGAGGACACGCTGCGGGTCGGCGTTCTCCTTGTCGATCTTGTTGACGGCAACCACGATCGGCACGTCGGCCGCCTTGGCATGGTTGATCGCCTCGATCGTCTGGGGCATGACCCCGTCGTCGGCGGCGACAACGAGGACCACGATGTCGGTCACCTGGGCGCCGCGCATGCGCATCTTCGAGAACGCGGCGTGGCCCGGGGTGTCGATGAACGTGATCTTCTTCCCGTCCTTCTCCACCTGGTACGCACCGATGTGCTGAGTGATGCCGCCGGCCTCGCCGGCGACCACGTTCGCGGAACGGATCTTGTCGAGGAGCGTGGTCTTGCCGTGGTCGACGTGTCCCATGACGGTGATGACCGGCGGGCGCGCCTGCTGGAGCGTCTCGTCGTCGTCGTCACTGTCGTCGAACAGCGCCTGGAGCTCCATCTCCTCCTGCTGGCCCGGGTCGACGAGGAGGATCTCCGCGCCGATCTCGAGGGCGAACAGCTCCATCTGCTCGTCGCCGAGGCTCATGGTGGCGGTCACCATCTCGCCGTGCTCCAGCAGGAAGCGCACGACGTCCGCCGCGGTGCGGTTCAGCTTCGGCGCGAAGTCCTGCGCGGACGAACCGCGCTCGATGATGACGGTGCCCTCGGGCACCGGTGCGTTGCTGTTCGTGTAGTTCGTGAACTGCGGCTGCAGCTCGTCGAACTCGCGCCTGCGGCGCGCACGAGACTTCTTGCGCGGGGCACGGCGCTGCCCGTTCGGCCTTCCGCCGGGACCACCGCCGGGGCCACCGGGACGCGGACCCCCGGGACCGCCGCCGGGGCCACCGGGACGCGGACCACCGGGACCGCCGCCGGGACCACCGGGACGAGGCCCGAAGCCCGGACGACCACCCGGGCCGCCGGGACGCGGACCACCAGGACCGCCGGGACCGCCACCGGGGCCGGGACGGAACCCGGGGCCAGGACGTGAACCAGGACCAGGACGTGAACCGGGGCCGGGACGAGACCCCGGGCCGGGACGGAAACCACCAGGTGCGCCACCGGGGCGTGCACCACCGGGGGGCGGCGGGATCGGACGACCGGTCGGCGACATCGGACGGCCCGCAGGGGGCG
>CAYXRQ010000113.1:0-5247 GCA_964466765.1 uncultured Bifidobacterium sp.
CTACCAGCATCCTCATCGAGCCGTTCGACACGTTTGGGCTCGGGAACCACCCGACCACCGTCCTCGCGCTCAGGTCCGCACTCGCCGTCACAGCCGCAGGGTCCACGGTCCTCGACGTGGGCAGCGGTTCGGGAGTCCTCTCGGTTGCCCTGTCCGTCCTGCGCGGATGCCTGTGCACGGCGACGGACATCGCACCGCAGGCACGGCACGCACTCGAGGTCAACGCCGCGGCGAACGACGTCCTGGGACTCGTCCGGTGGGTCGATGATCTGGCCCCCGGGCGACGAGAGGCGCACACGACAGTGGTGGCGAACATCCTCGCGCCGGTGCTGCGCGATCTGGCATCTCGACTGGAGGACGCGTGCGCGCCGGGCGGTCACATCGTCCTCAGCGGGATGCGGGCCGAGCAGGTGGACGACGTGGTGTCCTGCTACCGGTCCTCGACGCTCGTGTCGCGCGAGGAATCGGACGGGTGGGTGGCGGTCACCCTGGCGAGAAGCTGACCCCGGTCGCGTCAGCGAGTGTCAGGAGATGCTGCGGGCGCGCACGCCGATGGGCGCGATGAGGCGGTAGCCCGCAGCGTGGCGCTCCTCCTCGGACTCTCCGCCCCAGAACCCGTACTCACGGTTGCGCCTGGCGAAAGAACGGCACTCCTCGAGCACCGCGCACTCCCTGCAGACCTCGCGGGCCTGCGCCTCGCGCCGCTCACGTGCCTGGGGGCGTTCCGCGGCAGGGGGGAAGAAGATCGCGGCCAGGCCCTTGCACTGCGCATCGGCAGTCCATGTCGTGTCGTCCCATTCGCGAAATGCGAAAAGCTCACCGATGGCCATGTCGAATCCCCCAACGTCCGCCGTGGAGTTCCCACATTAGTCGAATTGACCGCACGGTCAATTGGGCCCCATTGACTTTCCGTCAACCCCCGGGGGGGAAGGCCGCACGCACCCCGGCGACGAACAATCGCACATCCTCGTCAGTCGTGTCCCAGCCCGTCATCCAGCGCACCTGGTCCCTCGAGAGGTCCCAGTCCCAGAAGAAACTCCATGACTGCAATTCCGAGCGCACGGGCTCGGGCACGGTGGGGTAGAGGCTGTTCACTTCGGGCTCGCGGAGGCACAACGACGGGATGTCACGCAGTCCGGCCCAGAGATCATGGGCCTTCTCGTTCGCAATCCGCGCCGTCTCCAACCACAGGCCCGTGCGGAGGGCAGTCACGAACTGAGCGGCCGTGTACCTCATCTTCGACGGCAGCTGGGTCGCCTGCTTGCGCAGGAACTCCGCCCGGCCCTCCGCGAGACCCGGGCGCAGCAGCACCGCCTCGGCGTTCAGCATCCCGTTCTTGGTCCCGCCGAAACTCACCGCGTCCACACCGGCCCCGAAGGTCATGGCGCGGAACGTGGCCGCGTCCCCGCCGAGGGCAGCGACAGCATTCGCGATGCGCGCACCGTCGAGATGGACACGCATCCCGTGACGGTGGGCCTCCTCGCAGACGGCCGCGATCTCGTCGACCGAGTACAGGGTGCCGAGCTCCGTGGCCTGGGTGATCGAGACGACCCCGGGCTGGACGTGATGCACGTTCCCGAGTGCACCCGATGCGGAACGGATGTCAGCGGGCGTGACCTTGGCGTCCAGCGACGGGACGTCGGCAAGCTTGGCTCCGAGGAAGCGTTCAGGCGCTCCCGTCTCGTCGACGTTGATGTGCGACATCTGGCTGCACAGCACGGACTCGGCCCGGCCCAGCAGGCACGACAGGGCGACGACGTTCGCACCCGTGCCGCCGAAGGTGAAGAGAACCTCCACATCGAGACCGCATAGATCGCGGAACAGTGCGACAGCCTCGGACGTGTGGGCATCACCGCCGTACGCACGGGCGTGACCGTCGTTCGCCGCGTGGATCGCCTCCAGATATGCCGGATGGACGCCCCCGAAGTTGTCACTGGCGAAGAATCGCTCGGGGGCCGGGGGCAATGCCACGACACGAAGCCTACTTGTGCCTATGATTTCGTCATGACGAAAAGCACCAGGGACACGGGGAGCGGGGACAGTCGACCGAGATGCGGCTGGTGCCGGCACCCGTTGCCGGCCACGGCGGGACCCGGGCGACCGAAGAAGTTCTGCAGCCAGAAATGCCGCCAGTGGGACTGGGTGTCACGGCAACGGGCAGCAGAGCTCGAGTTGTCAGAGACCGAACTCGTCGTGGCACGTGAGGAACTCGACAACCTGAAGGACCTGATCTTCGTCCTGCAGTGCGCAGTGAACGACGTGACGGCGGACCTTGCATCGTCCCGGCACACAAAGGAGTCGCTGCGCGAACTCACCGAGTGGTTGCTCGAGGCTGCCGAACCGGTCACCACCGCCTCGTTCGGTTCACCCGTTTTACGCTCATAATCTCCGTTATGTCATTTTTCTGCATAGACGAATCCCAGTGCCCACAGGGCTTTGCCGACAGTGCCTCCCCTAGGGTTCGACCATGAGTTCGACCGCTCCAGGACCGCACATCGGCCCCGGCCGCCCGGTGGACGACGTACTGGCCGAGATGGAGTCCATGCGCACACGCGACGTGCGGTGGCGCGACGGCCGGGCCTTCACCCTGGCGTACAACGCCGGGCCCGAGGCCGTGGCACTAGCCGAGGAGGCGTACAGGCGCTTCTCGGGCGAGAACGCCCTGAACACCGATGCCTTCCCCTCGCTGAGGCGCATGCAGAACGACGTGGTGGCACGGGCACTCTCCTGGGCCGGCTCGGACGGGGACGCCGCGGGGTTCATGACCTCG
This sequence comes from uncultured Bifidobacterium sp., assembly GCA_964466765.1. Classification (GTDB taxonomy): domain Bacteria; phylum Actinomycetota; class Acidimicrobiia; order Acidimicrobiales; family Ilumatobacteraceae; genus UBA2093. The sequence goes on from CAYXRQ010000113.1 coordinate 2,771, forward strand.
GGCGGCACGGAGAGCCTGATCCTCGCGGTGAGGGCCGCCATCAAGCGCGCAGGCCGCGAGGGCCGCGTGCTGACAAGGCCGAACGTGGTCCTTCCGACCTCCGCCCACGCCGCGCTCGAGAAGGCCGCCGACTACTTCGGCGTCGAGAACCGCAGGGTGCCCGTGGGCACCGACTGGCGCGCCGACGTTCCCGCGATGCTCGACGCAATCGATGACCAGACCGTGCTCCTCGTGGGCAGTGCCCCGCAGTACCCGCAGGGAGTCGTCGACAACATCACTCCCCTCGCCGCGCGCGCCGCCGAGTTGCGCATCAACTGTCACGTGGACGCGTGCATGGGCGGTGTCACGCTCTCCTACCTGCGGATGCTCGGCGAGAAGGTGGCACCGTGGAACTTCGAGGTGGAGGGTGTCACGTCGGTGTCGATCGACCTGCACAAGTACGGCTACACCTCCAAGGGCGCAGGGGTCCTCCTGCACCGCAACAAGTTCCTCCGTGCGGACCAGACGTTCATCACCGACAACTGGCTCGGGGGCACCTATGGGTCGTCGGGCATCCTCGGCACGAAGTCCGGCGGGCCGATCGCCGCGGCATGGGCTGTGCTCCACCACCTCGGCGACGACGGTTACATGAGACTCACGCGGGCCGCTCGCGACACGGCACTGCGCATCGCCGCCCACATCGAGGCACACCCGGCTCTCGTGCTCAGGGCGCGACCCGACACCACTCTCCTCTCCTTCGGGGTGGCGGACGAATTGCGTCATGACGTATTCGCCGTCGCCGACGGGCTCAACGCACGCGGCTGGTACGTGGACCGCCAGGCGCCGCCGAAGTCCGTCCACCTCACCGTCAACGCGGTGCACGAAGTCGTCGTCGAGGAGTTCCTCTCGGACCTGGACTCCGTGGTGTCGGAGACCACCGGCCTGGAGGGCGGCGCAGGGAGCTACGCCACCGTCGACTGACCGCTCCCCCTCCGGTTTCTACTGGGCGGCGTCCAGCACTTCCTTCAGGCCTGCGACGAGACCGGCGAACTCGGCGCGCTCAGAACCGGAGAGAACCTCGTACCCCGCGGCCTGCAGCGTGTCAGTGAGATCCTCTGCCTTCCTCCGCAGCGGCACCAACGGCGTCGCGTCGGGATGACCCTCGCCGAAACCGCGGCGCGACGCCTCCTTCACGTTCTTCTCCATGTCCGGGTAGTTCGTGAGCACGGCCTGGGCGGCTGTCAGGCCGCTGGCGCGGACCGCCACGATGTGCTCGCACCCACGCCACTCACGCAGGAGCGTGACGTACCAGTAGGCACGCCCGGGGAGATCGGACGGCGCAGCCTCGGCACGGAGCGCAGCGAGCAACGAGAGTCCAGACACGTCGAGAGCACCGATGACACGGTCTGCGAGCTCACAGAAACGCTCGAGGCCGGGTGCCCCCTGCAGCCGCTTCCGGCCGAACTCGGCGCAGGCCGCGGCGTACCGGCGCCCCGCCGCACGGGCACCCTCCACCGGGAGCCCCTGTTCCCACATCATGCGCACCATCGGCTCTCCGAAGAACCCGAATGCAGAGGCCACGACACCGGCGTCGACATCACCGAGGACACCGCCGCGGCCCGTGAAGTACCAGGCCCAGCCGTTCGCGTACCCCGCTTCCGTGCCGATCGCAGCGGTCTCAGGGTGAAGCATGTACCGGGCGCCCATGTCCCCGAGGGCCGGGGCCGTCGCGCGCGTCAGTTCGAGTGAAGTCATCTCTGCCATGGCCGACACCGTAGACGCAGGACAGCCCGCGGGGCTGTGCCGAGGAGCAGCGCCGAGGGACTACTGTGGGGACACTCCCCCTGGGAGAGAGCGGGCAACCGCCGCCGAAGGAGCAACCACCCCGGAAACTCTCAGGCACAAGGGACCGGGGGACACGACATACACGCTGGAAAGAGAGGGCCCGCCCTCCGCCGACGGGGAAAGCCGAAAGGCGAAGCTCTCAGGCACAGAAGACAGCGGGGGTGCGAAAGGAAGTACCCCATGTTGCCGACCCCGCCGGAGATGTTCGCCTCGCGCCACCTCGGTCTCACCGACGACGACCGCGAGGAAATGCTCCGCGTCATCGGGTGCGCATCCCTCGAGGATCTCGTCACGAAGACAGTTCCCGCGTCGATTCTCATGTCGTCCCCGCTCGACCTGCCCCCTGCAGTTCCCGAGTCCGACGTGCTCTCGCTCCTCGCCTCACGTTTCGAGGGCACAGTCAAGCGCCGGTCGTTCATCGGCCAGGGCTACTACCCCACCGTCACGCCGCCCGTCGTCAAGCGCAACGTGCTGGAGAACCCGGCCTGGTACACGGCCTACACGCCCTACCAGCCCGAGATCAGCCAGGGGCGGCTGGAGGCTCTCCTCAACTTCCAGACGATGATCACCGAACTCACGGCACTTCCGCTCGCCAACGCATCGCTCCTCGACGAGGCAACGGCCGTCGCCGAGGCAATCACGATGGCGCACCG
>CAYXRQ010000114.1:0-1907 GCA_964466765.1 uncultured Bifidobacterium sp.
CGCACCGGCAGCACCGAGTAGCCGGGGAACTGCGACACCCAGTCGAGGCCGGCCTCGCCCATCACGAACACCGTGGTGGCGTACGCATCGGCCCATGCCAGGCTGGGCCCCGAAACGGTGACCGAGAGGAAGTGCCCTGCCGGCTGCCCCGTGCGCGGGTCCCACAGGTGGCTGCCCCGTTCAGCGGTGCCGGATGTTGCGACAGCACCGCCGACGAGATCCACCGTGCCCACGAGCATCGTGGGGTCAGAGGGGTCGACGATCCCGATCCGCCACGGCTCGCCGTCGCGCATGCCGCCTCCGGTGATGAAGTCACCGCCCACTCCCAGGTACCAGTGCTCGATGCCGGCCGAAGCAATGAGTCGTGCGGCGCTTTCCGCAGCCCAGCCCTTCACGAAACCTGATGGATCAATGCGCGTGTCGGTGGCGGAGCGACGCACGGAGAACGCCCCGCCGGACGCGTTCTCCAGCCACGCGCAGGCGTCGAGCACCTCGATCACCTCGGGTGACGCGTCCAGGTGGTGGAGGGTCCCGTCGTTGATGCGGCTGATCTCGGAGTCCGCACGGAAGACGCTGAACATCTGCTCGAGACGCCCGAGTTCCGCCCGCACGGCCGAGACTGCCCTGTCGAACTGCTCCGCCGTGACGTCGTCGTCGACATGGATGCTCGCGGTCGTCCCCATCACGGGGAACGACGCGCGGTGCGCGGCCTGCAGTGCGCTCACAACTGGTCGAGGGCCGACTGGAGCGACTGCTGGTATGCCTGCGACACGGCGGTCGCGCCGGAGACTCCCTGGATGTTCGCGCCACCCGCGGCCTCTGCCTGCTTGTTCAGGATCGGCACCGCGTAGTCCTCGTAGCGCACCGACTTCTGGTCGTACGCCTGCCAGTTGGCCGATGCGTCACAGAGCGCACCCGCCGAAGTGGCCTTCACCGTCACCGAGATGACGCCGTAGGTGCGGCGCCAGGCGATTGTGGCCTCCGATCCTGTCCTCGTGACCGCGCCGCAGTCGTTCGCTGCAGATGCGGCCGGGGCCTGCGTGGCGGGCGGTGCGGCGGTGGTGGCCGGGGCCTTCGGCGCGGCAGTTGTCGCAGGCGCGACGGGAGCGGCCTGGCCGCCCTGGCCCTGCGCGGCAACAGAGTCGTCGGTGACGGGAGTGGTGACAGGGGCGGTCTGGTCGCCCGCCAGGACCGTGGTCGCCGAGGCCTGGTCGACAGCGTTAGCCGCGCCGTCGGGCGCACCAGCGGAACCGACGGGCACCGGGCGGTCGAGCACGTTCACCAGACCGAAGCCGATGCCGGTGAGCGCGACAGCCGGGTACAGACGGCGCAGGAGGGAAGGTTGACGGTTGGTCATGGGGTCACCACCAGGGGAGCTCGAGATGGACACGGGACTTCGGGAGGCCGGCCTCGACCAGCCCCTTGCGCGCGGCAAAGGTGAGAGAGGTGGGGCCGCACACGAACGCGACGCACCGGTCGAGATCGGGCACGAGCGAGAGCAGCAGCCGCGGTGCGAACGGGTCACGGCCCTTCAGCTGCACCGTGCGGCCGAGCACCAGGCGCACGTCGCCGCCGCGCTCCTCGGTGAGCCGGCAGATCTCACGGAAATGTGCGATGTCGTCCGTGGTGCGAGCGCGCAGAAGCACGAGCGGGCGCGAGTCTGCCGGCAGCTTCTCCAGCAGCGCGCGAACAGGCGTGACCCCGACACCGCCTGCGATGAAGAGCGGACGGGCGCCGTCGAAGATCGCGGGCGTGGCGGTGCCGTAGGGGCCCTCCACCGCCACACGGTCACCCTTGCGGAGCGCGAACACCGCAGCGCTCGCGTCACCGCGGTCCTTCACGGTGATGCGCAGACCGTCGGTCGTGGGGGCCGATGACATCGAGTACGGGTTCGCCTTCCACCACTG
>CAYXRQ010000114.1:2007-5238 GCA_964466765.1 uncultured Bifidobacterium sp.
AGCATCGAGCCGAGGGTGATCTGGTGGCTGTAGGAGATGACGATGCCCACATAGGCGGTGAGGTGAACGAAGTACCACGTCTCGTACGACATCTTGTTCCGCATGTTCTTCAGCGATGTCACCACGACGACCGCGATGATGGCCGCGCCAACGGCGGTGAGCGCCATGTACGGTTCGCGACCGGTGAGGTCGAGGACGGTGTCGACCAGCCCGCCGCGTAGCGGGATGTCCGCGACCACTGCAGTGAACACGTGGAGTCCGAGCAGCAGCCCCATCGTGTCACCGGCGATGCGGTGCCAGATGAGGACACGGTCCAGGCCGAGAGCGCGCTCCATCCAGGGGATCCGGGCTGCCAGCAGCAGGCCCGTCATCGCCGACACGGAGGTGAGGATGCCCGACAGTGACGCCGACCCGCGCCAGAAGCCGTCCCAACCCGAAGAGAGCGTTGACCACCCGTCATTGACCGCCCACACGCCGGTGACGACCGCGAGGAGGAACCCGATGAACACCGCCACATCGGAATCCACCGCACGGGTCACGTGGGCCCTCTCCAGCGGCACGGCCCGGGGGGTGGGCCGTGCCACCGGGACGGTGGGCCGCGGTGTGCGGGTGGACTGGTCGATCACGGTGCTCATGGGTTCATGTCCTCGCCAGTCACCGTACGGACGTCACGGTAAAGATTCGGTAAAGCCCAGCCCCAGAATCCCCCATTTCAGGGGGCATGCGGGCTCCCTGCCACGGACAGTGTCAGCCGGACGGTGGGCCGACAGCAGTGATGACAGGTGCCGCCGGTGTTCCCCGTGCGATAAGCAATCGTGGTTCCTTCCTGCCGCTCGTCAGGGATGACGGCAGCAGCATCGACCTGTACGGCGACGTCCCGGCAGCGGCGGACGCGATCTCCGGGATGACAGCCACGACCAGGCCGTCCATCTCCACCAGGCCGACAGCGTCCGCCGGGACGCGGCGCGAGGCAGTGAACGTGCCGTCGAACTGCAGGGGAACCGACATGAATCTTCCCGTCGCGATGTTGGCGAACAGCGCGCGGTCGCGCAGTGTCCAGCGCGACACGGAAGGGTCATCGGGAACCTGCACGGGCACGTCGACGCCGAACCAGTCCCCGAACCCCTCGGTCTTCGCGATGGCGTCCGTGTCGCCGTCCGCGTCGACCCACTCGTCGAACCGGCGCGCGGTCGTCACTGCTGCATCGACCCCGCTCGCGAGCGTTGCCGAACCGCCGGGCCATGCGACCGTCCGCGCGTCGCGGCGCGGGCAGACCGACGCAAGGTCGACACCATCGAACTCCCATCCCGCGTCGAGAGCAGTGGCGGCCACCACCGTGGGCAGGATGTCCTGGCTCTGCGCAGGACAGTCGCTCACCGCCCCTGCCTGCTGGCCCGGGAACTTGATGAAGAGCGGCACGCGGTAGATCTCCTCCAGCGTGTCCGGCCGGCGCGGGTTGACTTCCTTGCGCTTCGACTCCCCCGGCTCGAAGGCGATCCCGTGGTCGGAGGTCACGATGATCATCGTGCGGTCCCAGTTGGCGGACCTCCTCATCCGTGTCACGAGGTCGAGGACCAGCGCATCAGTTGCCGCGTACTGGGCGAGGAAGGCCTGGTACTCGTCGCGCACGCGGTCCTCCACCTCCGGGCCGCGCTTGTCGGTGCTGACGAACCTGGTCGTGCGCATGTCAGGGGTGAGCTGCCACGGCCGGTGGGGCAGCAGCACATGCGCGAAATGGAGTGTGGGCACGTCCGAACGCGCGGCCCGCAGCACCATGTCCTCGACCACGGGCACCTGCGACTTCGCCCCGTTCGTCTCCCACCGTCTCACTGTGTTCTTCTGTGTGTCGGGAACCGTCTCGATGAAGCGTGCGGGAACCGTCGTCGAGACCGGGCCGATGCCGACGGTGACCGGCACGGCCGTTGTCCCCGGCGCAGGCACGGTTCCTTCCGCGCCGTCGGTGCCCGCGTCGTCATCGATCACGTCGACGCCGTTGTTCGCCCCGAAGCCGCCCCATCCCTCGTCGATGGCGGGCAGACCGTCCCTCAGTCCGCGCGGCAGGAGCTTGTGCCCGAGCACTACGAGCGCATCGGACCAGAACTGCCCGAGGTCCGCCTGTGCCTCCGCGGGTGTCGCCTCCGGTGGGTCAGCGACCGTCGTCGTGCTCGACACGCCGCGTCCGCCGCCGGCTGCGATCTCGTCGCTGCCGGACACGGAGATGGACGCGCACGCCTCCTTCGGGCACAGCGCGGTGGCCATCTCCCGCACGTCGAACGCGCGCCTCCTGTACATCAGGGAGAACAGGTTGCGCCGGTGGTTCGCGAACGTCGGCGCCCTCCCGGTCACGGGCATCGTCCCGGTGAGCGTTGCGGGGACCGCATCGACAGTCGTCTGCGACACGCCGAGCATGTCGCGGTACCAGGTGCTGCCCTCGGCCAGTGCGGCGAAACCGGGGAACCGCTTGCCGTTGATCCTGCCGTCAGTCCCGAGCAAGGGCCACAGGGGTGCCTCGTCCAGCTGCAGCCAGAGCACGCTCACGTCCTGCGGGTCCACCGCCGCGGCCGGGACGCCCGTCGCCGTGGTGGTGGTGATCTCCACCAGCCCGGCGGCCGGTTGCCACACCACCGTCTGCACGGCAAGGAGAAAGATCACGAACACGGCAGGAACGTAGAGAGACATCCACGAGAGCCAGGTGCGCACAGTGCCGGACCGGCCGTGCAGCCGCGTCGCGGCGACGGCGAGCAACCCGGCCGCGCCCAGGCTCACCGCCCACGGACCGGGCAGCGCGCGGGTCACCAGCATGGCGAGCGGCACCGCCGACACGAACGTCAGTCCACTACGGACGTGCTCCCCCGCGCGGTGAGGTAGCCGCAGTGACAGTGCGTCAATCGTGCCGAGGAGTGCCACGGGGACGAGCAGGATGACCAGGCCGAACACGACAACCTGCGTGCCGGTGAGGTCGGCTGAGGTGAAGACGGCGGGGCTGTCACCGTACGTCTGCAGCATCGGCTGGCCGAGCCCCGCGGTGAGGAGCGTGGCATGCACGGCGACGCGCGCCGGGAGTCCCCTCAGTGCCATGTCGCGAGGCTAACGGTGCACCCCGCTGGGTGCATCAGCCCTCGGCGAGGGTGTCCTCGGTCGTCTGCTCGTCCTCTGCCGGTGCCTCTTCCCCGGTCGATTCCTCCTCGGACGGCACGATCTCGGCCCACACGGCGTCGACGTCAGGGATGT
>CAYXRQ010000115.1:0-5209 GCA_964466765.1 uncultured Bifidobacterium sp.
GGGTTCGACATCCATCGTTTCGCCGATGCGCCCGAGGAGGGACGCGTGCTCGTCCTCGGCGGCGTGGCGTTCCCCGGCGAGCGCACGCTCGTGGGCCACAGTGACGCGGACGTGATTGCGCACGCCGCCGCCGACGCGCTGCTCGGCGCGGCGGGCATGGGTGACATCGGCCAGCACTACCCGGACACCGACCCCGCGTGGAAGGGTGCCGACTCGCTCGCGATCCTCGCGGACGTGGCGGCACGGCTGCGCGCGGCCGGCTGGAGAATCGGGAACATCGACTGCAGCGTGGTGTGTGAGGCACCACGCATCGCACCGCACCGCGCGGAGATGGCAGATAGGTTGACAGCCTCCGCAGGGGCCCCCGTCACGGTGAAGGGCCGCCGCGCGGAGGGACTCGGTGCCATCGGTCGCGGTGAGGGCATCATGTGCCTGGCGTCCGCGATCATCATCAAGGAGTCCTGACATGGCAGCACGACGCGGCGGAACACCCGCAGGCAGGGGAGGCGCGGCCTCCGGGCGCGGCCGCCACTCCGGCAAGGCCACCCGCGGTGCGTCCGCGCGCACGTCGAAGCCGGTCCGCACGGGCGGTCCGCGCCGGATGATCGACGACAAGAAGGGCGTGAAGGCGCCGGTCAAGGACAAGGGCCTCGGCGGCGAGCAGGTGGAGGGCCGTCAGGCAGTCCGCGAGCTCCTCATCGCGCAGCGCCGCAAGGTGCGCGAGATCTGGATGGCGGCCGACATCGACACCGCACCGATCATCGAGGACATCGAGGAGCTCGCCCATGCACAGCGCGTGACGATCCTGGAGGTGCCGAGGCGCAAGATCGAGGACAAGGCGCGCAGCGAAGCGCCGCAGGGCATCATCGCGTTCGCCGCGGAGGTGCCCGAGGGAGACCTGGGTGAGATGCTGCGCGGCACGAAGAACGTGCGGCCGTTCCTCGTCGCTGTCGACGGCGTGACGGACCCCGGCAACCTCGGCGCGTTGCTGCGCTGCTGTGACGGCGCCGGTGTCACTGGTGTGATCCTGCCGAAGCACCGCACCGTGCACGTCACGCCCACGGTCGCAAAGGCGGCAGCAGGCGCGGTGGAGCACGTGCCCATGGCGCTCGTCTCAGGCCTGCCGACCGCGATCAACCAGATGAAGGCCAAGGGCATCTGGGTCGTCGGTCTGGACGACGGCGGCAAGGACTCACTGTTCGACATCGGCAAGCTCGCGGCCGAGGGCATCTGCATCGTGCTCGGTGCGGAGGGCTCCGGCCTGTCGCGGCTGGTCAAGGACCGTTGCGACACCGTGGTGAACATCCCGATGCTCGGCCAGGTGTCCTCGCTGAACGTCTCCGCCGCGGCGGCACTGGCGACCTACGAGGTCGCGCGCGTCCGCCTGCAGAAGTAGGTCACCGCAACTGGAGGATCAGCACGAATGTCGCCACGTTCAGGCTGAGGACCATGGCGAACATGACCCGGTTCCAGTTGGCGAGGGTGCTGATTGCTCTCTCCAGACCAGTCATCGTGACGGCGAGAAGGTCGACCTTGTGGTTGAGACTCGCGAATGCCTCGTAGGCCTCGAGCCGGTCTGCCTGACTGACGGTCACTGAATTGCCTCCCCGGATTCTCCCTGTGCGGGGCAATGTGTGCGACGCGTAGGCTGTCAAGGTCCCGCCGAATTAGCTCAGTGGTAGAGCAACCGCCTTGTAAGCGGTAGGTCGTGGGTTCAATCCCCACATTCGGCTCCAATCGGCAGTTCCGGCGGTGTCTTTTTAGCCCATGAGACAACGGGGTTTCGTCTGAGTAGTCCGACCCGAGGGAGGGTTCCGAGGGTTGGCGTGTCCACGTCCAGACCCCCTTGATGGTTAGGCCTAGTCTTTGGGGCATGGAGACAGTCGCCGCAATAGCCGTCGCCATCCTCGGTCTCGTCGTCAAACGGGTCACTAAAGGTTGGTGGGGAAAAGCCGCAAGCGGTGCGTCCGACATGCCCACTGGGTACGAGGACCGAACTCGCTAGTCGTTGTTGGTTCGTTTCTTCTGGCCCCGAAAACTTTCCCCACATTCGGCTCCAACTAATCTGCCGCAGCCGTGAGGTGCAGCCCATCTCCTGGCCATCGAACCGAAATCACTGGGCTGCATTGCCTGCTACCCTCGCCTCAGTTTTGACCAAAAGGGGAGATCATGGTCATGTGGAATCTCGTCGGGCACGGCGTGAAGTTGGCCGCGCGAGGCGTGATGGCGTTCTCGAGAACCGAAGCAGGGCAGAAAACCGGGGAGATTTCATCGAAGGCGTTTGCCGCTGCCCGCAAGAGCTCATCGGCTGCGATTGCTGACTACCGCGCGTCCAAGGCTGCCCGTCAAGTGAGAAAAGCGTCCGATGAGATGCGATTCACAGAGGGGCAAGCAGTCAAACTGCGTGATGGGACTGTCGGAACAGTTGTTGCGTACATGCGGAACTGCGACATCATCGAGGGTTCGTCGGACCAGGCACTGACCTCTCTCGTTCTGATCGAGAGACAACGCTTCTCCTCCGAGGAGGACCGGTGTGTCATCGTCGCGGATAGTGCGCTCTATCCCCTCTGATTGACAGTCAACTGACCGCGTTCCTCCCGCCTCGCACCTGCGTTGCAGACGGTCCCGGGTGACGTCGCGGGGCGCACAGTGGATAGGTCTCGACGTCAAATCCCTTGTGGGACAAGACTTCCGTCGCTACTGCACTACCAGATGCCCAGTTGCCCCGGAAATTGCCCACTACCGTGGTCAGCGACCACGAGAACCCAGGAGGTCATCTCATGAGCCAGCAACGCCCCCGCGGATCACGACCCTCGATGCCCATGCCGAACACCGGCACCATGGGTGCAGTCGTCGCCGTCGTCGCTCTCGTGCTCGGTTTCCTCATCCTCCGCGACGTCCGCAACGACGGCGGGTCCACGGTGACCCCCGGCGGCAACACGGACCAGCCGTCCGACACCACGGCACCGGCAGACCCGAACAACGCCACGCCCACCACGCCTCCTCCGTTCAACCGGGGCTCGTTCAAGATCCAGGTGGCGAACTCGTCCGGCATTGCCGGCAGTGCGGGCAAGTTGACGACGGACCTGCAGGCCGTGAACTTCGTGGTCCAGCCCGCCCTCAACGTGGCCCCCGGCACCCCGAAGCGCGCCAAGACCGGCGTCTTCTACGCGGCCGGCTGCGAGCAGGGTGCCGCTGACGTCGTCGCCGTCCTCGGCGGCAACGTGGACACCGGTGCCATGCCCAGCCCCGTTCCGCTCGAGACCGGCTCACTGGGGGAGGCCTGCGTGCTGATCCTGCTCGGCCAGGACCTCTCGAACAAGCCGCTGCCCGGCGTGACCGGCACGCCGAACGGCGGTGCGGCGACCACCACCACGGTCCCGCCCGCAGGCTGACCTCTCCTTTAGTTCCCCCCGCGGAACTCGCGCAGGAGCCCGGTGACGGTCTCCTCCAGGCACCTCATCGTCTGCTGCATCGACTCGTCCCTGCCGTGCTCGGCCGCGAGTGACCGCGCGCCAACGGACGCGACGTCGTTCGGTTCGGTGTCGGGGTCAATCTCGCCGACAACCGCGCGGACGGGCACGCCCGCCTCTGACGCGTAGTCGCGCACGCTGCCCACGACCTTGCCGTCGAAGCTGGTCGCATCCAGCATTCCCTCGCCCGTGATGACAAGGTCGTGCGTCCTCACTGCCTCGTCGAAGCCGGTCTCCTCGGCCACGATGTCGAACCCCGGCATGAGAGTGGCGCCGAGTGCCGCGAGCGCGCCCGCGAGTCCGCCGGCGGCCCCGCTGCCGGGGATGGACGACACGTCGACGCCGTGCTCCGCACCGTAGAGCTGGGCGAGACGTTCAAGGCGTCCGCGCAGCAGGCGCACCTGCGCGGGGGTCGCGCCCTTCTGCGGAGCGAACACCTCTGCCGCATCGACGAAGAGGGTGTCCACGTCGCACGCCACCATGAACTCGACTGCCTTCAGGCGCGCCGGTGTGCCGATCGCGCGCAGGGCGCCGTAGCCGCCGTCGGTGGTGGCGGACCCGCCGAGGCACACGATGATCTTCCTCGCGCCGAAGTCGAGCGCGGCATCGATGAGCTCGCCCGTGCCCTGCGTGCTGGCGGCCACGGGGTCATTGCCCTCCGCGCCGCCGACCAGCGCGAGACCCGACGCCCTCGCCATCTCGATCACCGCGACACCGTTGCTGAGGCGCCACTCGGCCTCCACAGGGTCGCCGAGCGGTCCGGTGACGGTGGTGCGCCGGTTCGCCCCACCGAGGATCTCGAGCGTGCCCTCGCCGCCATCGGCGAGGGGCATCTCGGTGCAGTCGATGCCGAGTTCCCAGCACGCATGCCCGATGGCTGCGCACGCCTGGGCGGCCGTGAGCGTGCCCTTGAACTTGTCGCTCGCAGCCAGCACCCGCACGCCGCCACGATACGGATGCGACGGCGGAGGGGCGGGTGCGGGGTGTGCCCACGGTGGCGAATCCCTAGCGAATCGGTAGGGTTTGGGGCATGGCCGTGACCGTTCGAATCCCCACCACCATGCGCCCGATCTCCGGCGGAGCATCCACCGTCGAGGTGGAGGGCGCCACCCTGAAAGAGGTGCTGGAGGGGCTCAATGCCCGGCACAACGGGTTCGCCGAGCGGCTGTTCGACGGCAACGGTGACCTGCACAAGTTCGTGAACATCTTCGTGAGCGACGATGACGTCCGATACCTGCAGGGCCTGGACACCCCGGTCAAGGCCGGCGATACCGTCTCCATCATTCCGGCGGTCGCCGGCGGCTTCTAGCCGCGGCGACTCGAGTGAGGCCTCCGGCCGAACGGGGCTGGGCGGTCGCCGGCGGCTTCTAGCCGCGGCGACTCGCTGCAACTCAGCCCCAGGGCGGGGTAGTGGGATTAGCAGTCTCCTCGGTAGAGTGCTAGCGCTCGGCAGGGCCGAGTGACAACCCCTAGCAGAACCCCCCACACCTGGAGGAAAGACCATGGCAAAGCTCATTGCGTTCGACGAAGAGGCACGTCGCGGCCTCGAAGCCGGAATGAACAAGTTGGCCGATGCGGTGCGCGTCACCCTCGGACCCAAGGGCCGCAACGTCGTGCTGGAGAAGAAGTGGGGCGCCCCCACCATCACGAACGACGGCGTCTCCATCGCGAAGGAAATCGAGCTCGAGGATCCCTACGAGCGCATCGGCGCCGAACTGGTGAAGGAAGTCGCCAAG
>CAYXRQ010000116.1:0-5155 GCA_964466765.1 uncultured Bifidobacterium sp.
GAGCTTCGCCGCCGTCTTCTCCCCCACGCCCGGTACGCCGTCGAGGTTGTCGCTCGGGTCCCCCCGCAGGGCCGCGTAGTCCGCATAGCCCGCAGGCGTCACTCCCGTGCGCTCGAGGATGCCCGCCTCGTCGTAGATCGCGTAGTCGCTGACGCCGCGCTTGTTGTACAGGACGCGCACGTGCGGGTCACGGACGAGCTGGTAGCTGTCCCTGTCCCCGGTGACGATCAGGATGTCGCGCCCCTCAGCATCTGCGCGGTCCGCCATGGTGGCGATGATGTCGTCGCCCTCGAACCCCGCTAGCTCGAGCCACCTGATACCGAGGGTGTCGAGCAGCTCGCGGATGACGCCCAACTGCTCGCGCAGGGTCTCGGGGGCCTTCTCGCGCTGTGCCTTGTACTCGGGGATCGCCTCGTGACGGAACGTCGGCTCTGGCCGGTCGAACACCACCACCACGCCGTCCGGCTTGTGCTCCTTCACCAGATTGAGGAGCATCGTGGTGAAGCCGTACACCGCGTTCGTCGTCTGCCCGCTCGCGTTCGACATGTCCTCGGGGAGCGCGAAGAACGCCCTGTAGGCGAGGGAGTTCCCGTCCAGCGCCATGACCAACACGGCGGCCCCCGGCGCTACTCGGGGCGCAGCGCGCCGGAGATGACCATCTCGGCGACTGCCCTCATGGTCGTGCGGTGGTTCATTGCCCCGCGCTGGATGAAGCCGTACGCATCGGACTCCGACATGCCGTGGGTGTCGATGAGCACACCCTTCGCCCTGTCGATCGCCTTGCGCGCCTCGAGCTGCTCGCCGAGGACCTCCACCTCGCCGTTCAGCGCCTGCAGCTCGCGGAACCTGCCGAGGGCGACCTCGATGGCGGGGATGAGGTCGCTCTTCTGGAACGGCTTCACCAGGTACGCGAGCGCACCGGCGTCGCGTGCCTCCTCGATGATCTCGCGCTGACTGAACGCGGTGAGGACGAGCACGCCGCAGATGCGGTCCTTCGTGATGTGGCGGGCGGCCTCGAGACCGTCCATGCCCGGCATCTTGATGTCGAGGATCGCGAGGTCGGGGCGGTGCTCGCGGACGAGATCTACCGCCTTGTCGCCCCTGCCGGTCTCCCCGACCACGACGTAGCCCTCCTCCTCCAGTGTCTCCTTCAGGTCGAGGCGGATGATCGCCTCGTCCTCTGCGATGACGACTCTGACGGTCATGGTGCGTTCTCCTTCAGTCGGTCGAGCAGGTCATCCAGCTTCATGCCCAGTTCCGCAAGAGTGATGCGCAGGTCGTCACGGTGCCTGCCCATGGCATCGGCGTGCTTGCGGGCCTCGTGGTGCTCGAACTGGGCATGGGGCGTCTCGGCAACCAGGGCGCGCAGGGACTTCTCGTCGGCGTCGTCGACGAGGTGCTCTAACTGGTCCTCAACGATCCGCAGTTCCTCCTGCACCTCGCGCATCCGTGCGGACACCTGCGCGAGTCGCCTGTGGAGCAGTCGTTGGCCCATCGGAGTGAGTGTATGAACCACCTGGGTGCCCGAGGTGGGACTCGAACCCACACGCCCTTTCGGACAACGGATTTTGAGTCCGTCGCGTCTGCCATTCCGCCACTCGGGCCAGGGGGCGCAATCGTACTGGCGGGCAATTCAATGTCTCGTGCCGCCTCTACCACGCGGTAACGCACGGTCCGAGAACACCACCGAACTAGGGTTTTCACGGCATGCTCGCGTTCACATTCCCCGGTCAGGGCTCCCAGCGTCCAGGGATGGGCCGCCCGTGGGTCGGGCACGACAGCTGGGAACTGGTCGCCGACGCGTCAGACGTCGCCGGCCGCGACGTGGGCCGCCTGCTCCTCGACGCCGATGCCGAGGAACTGAAGGACACCCGCAACGCCCAGCTCACCACGTTCGTCTCCAGCCTCATGGTCCTCGATGCGGTGGAGCGCCTCGGAATCGAACCCAGCTTCTGCGCGGGCCACAGCCTCGGCGAGTACACCGCACTGACGGCCACTGGTGCCCTCTCCTTCGAGGACGGCATCCGACTGGTGGTCGAGCGTGCAGACGCAATGCACGAGGCGGGCAACGCGAACCCGGGGACCATGGCGGCCGTTCTCGGGCTGGATGACGACCAGGTCGAGGTCGCGTGCAGGCTCGCCGACATGGACGTGTGGGTCGCCAACTTCAACGCCCCCGGCCAGGTCGTGATCGCAGGTTCCCCCGAGGGAGTCGCGAAGGCGGGCACGCACGCGAAGGAACTCGGGGCGAAGCGCGTCATGGCGCTGCAGGTGTCGGGCGCGTTCCACACCCCCTTCATGACGGCGGCGAGGGACCGGCTGCGCGCTGCGATCGCGTCGGCGTCGCCGCGCGACACGGAGGTTCCCGTCGTCTCCAATGTTGATGCGCTCGCCCACGACACGGGTGAGGAGTGGTCGGCACTTCTGTCCGCCCAGCTCTCCAGCCCGGTGCGCTGGAAACACTGCCTTCTTTCGTTGGCCGATGCCGGGGTGACCGGCTTCGTGGAACTCGGGCCGGGAGGCGTCCTCACGGGCATGGCCAAGCGCACGCTCGAGAACGCCCGCACGATCAGCGTGGCCACACCCGACGAGCTCGACAAGCTCATCGAATGGGTCGGGTCATCGGCCCCGGTCGCCCCCGCCCAGCACGAGGGCGAGCATCTCTTCGCGGTGGAGAGGCTCATCGTCAGCCCCGCCGCGGGTGTCTTCACCCCCGTCGGTGATGTCAAGCCCGGGACCGTGATCGACGTCGGCCGCGTCCTCGGGCACGTCGGTGACGTCGAGGTGCGATCTCCCTTCGCCGGCCGCATAGAGAACTACATCGCCGTCGAGGGAGAGCGCGTCACCTCCCGCCAGCCCATCGCCTGGCTGCGCGCGGAGTAGGGGGAGCACCGTGCCGGCGATACCCGAACACGTGAGAGGTGCCCGATTCACAGGGTGGGGCACGGCTCTCGGCCACCGGACCGTCACCAACGACGACCTGGCCGCCACGATGGACACGAACGATGCATGGATCCGTGAGCGCACGGGCATCGAGCGACGCCACGTCGGCGGGACCAACGCCGAACTCAGCACAGCGAGCGGGTCGAAGGCCCTCGCGATGGCTGGCATCGACCCCGCCTCCATCTATGCACTCGTCCTCGCCACCACCACGCCGGACCGCGCGGTTCCTGCGACCTCTTCCACCGTTCAGCACGCACTCGGCCTGCGGTGCGGTGCGTTCGACATCAACGCCGCGTGCTCCGGCTTCGTCTACGCCCTCGTGAACGCCCACGGCCTCATCGCCATGGGGGCCGAGCGGGTCCTCCTGATCGGCACCGACATCCTCAGCCGCATCACGGACTGGACCGACAGGAACACCGCCGTGCTCTTCGCCGACGGGTCAGGCGCTGCGGTGCTCGAGGCGGGGCCAGGGCAGCTGCTCGGGTGGGACCTCGATGCCGACGGGTCAGCCGAGGAGGCGCTCTACTGCGAGCACGGCGGCTTCATCCAGATGGACGGCAAGGAGGTCTTCCGGCGCGCCGTGCGCATCATGGTGGACAGCGCACAGAAGTCGATGAAGCACGCCGGCCTGGAGGCCAAGGACATCTCGCTCATCGTGCCCCACCAGGCCAACATCCGCATCGTGAGCGCCGCGTGCGAGCGCCTCGAGGTGCCCATGGAGCGGGCCGCCATGGTCATCCACGAGACCGGGAACACCTCATCTGCCTCCATCCCGCTCGCACTGTTCGACGCGGTCGAGGCAGGCCGAGTGAAGAAGGGCGAGCTCGTGCTGATGGTGGGCTTCGGGGCGGGAATGACGGCAGCGAGCGCGATTATCGAGTGGGGCGGACGATGAGCCGAGTTGTCCTCGTTACGGGCGGCTCGCGGGGAATCGGGCTCGCCTGTGCACGGCGGTTCGCCGCCCTCGGCGACCACGTGGCCGTCACATACAACTCGTCCCCGCCGCCCGACGGGCTGTTCGGCGTCAAGTGCGACGTCACCAGCACCGAGGAGGTGGACGCCGCTTTCAAGGCAGTCGAGGAGAAGTTCGGGCCTGTCGAGATCCTCGTGTCGAACGCGGGGATCACCAAGGACACCCTCCTCCTGCGGATGAGCGAGGCGGACTTCTCTGCGGTGGTCGACGCGAACCTCACTGCCTCGTTCCGGGTGGTCAAGCGCGCGACCCAGGGCATGCTGCGCGCCCGCAAGGGCAGGATCATCCTCATGTCTTCCGTTGTGGGGTTGCTCGGTTCGGCAGGGCAGGCCAACTACGCCGCGTCGAAGGCCGGGCTCGTGGGGTTCGCCAGGTCCCTCGCGCGCGAGCTCGGGTCGCGCAGCATCACGGTGAACGTGGTGGCGCCCGGCCCCGTGGAGACCGACATGACTGCCGCACTCGGCGAGGAACGCCTCAAGGAACTGACCGCCCAGGTGCCCCTGTCCCGCATGGCGACGGCCGACGAGATCGCCGGTGTGGTGGAGTTCCTCGCCGGGCCGGATTCCGGGTACATCACAGGAGCCGTCATCCCCGTGGACGGCGGCCTGGGCATGGGTCACTGACCCCATACCCTGCCGGCGCCCGTGCGCTGTGCGAGACTGAAAACCGCCGACAAGGAGAGATCAATGAGCCAGGAACTGTTTGACCGATTCATCAAGTGCGCAGTCGACGCCCTCAAGGTCGACGCCGACCAGCTGACCCGCGAGGCACGCTTCAAGGAGGATCTCGATTCCGACTCCCTGGACTTCGTCGAGCTGATGATGGCGGTCGAGGACGAGTTCGGCATCGACCCGATCGACGAGAAGGAGCTCGAGGGCATCACCACGTTCGGCCAGGCCTTCGACCTCATCATCTCCAAGCTCTAGGAGCCGCACTCCCCCATGCACGGCGCAGGACACCGCGTAGCCATCACGGGTCTCGGCGTGGTCGCCCCGTGCGGCATCGGCAAGGACGCGTACTGGCAGGGCCTGCTCGGGCCCGGCATCACCGGCACCACCTCCGTCACCATCGACGCCTGGGCCTCCACCCCGTACTACGCGCCCCCGAAGGACGCACGGCGTGCCGACATGGTCGAGCAGTACGCGATCGCAGCTGCCCAGGAGGCCTTCGCCCAGGCCGGCGAGATCGGCGTGGACCCGGCCAGGTTCGGGACAATCTTCGCCACCGGCATCGGGGGTC
>CAYXRQ010000117.1:0-5153 GCA_964466765.1 uncultured Bifidobacterium sp.
GTGATGTTCGAGATGTCGTACCCGCGCACCTGCCAGATGCCGGGCACCACCTCGAACAGGCCGTGGTGGTTGTTCAGCTGGGCGTGGCGCCACAGGCTGGGGTTCACGGTGTCGGGGGAGGGGCTGCCGACGCCGAGGAACCCGTACCTCGCCACGTTGGAGACCGTCCGGCCGGAATAGTCAGTGATGACCCCCGTGGGGTGGGCGGCGACGAACCCCCGTGCCGCCCGCTCGAAGTCACCCGGGTCCTGGGGCACCGTCACGGCGGAATTGCGCGCCCTGGTGTGGCTCGTTGCCGGCTTGCGGTCTGCGGACATGTGGGGCCTCCCTTGCAGGTCACCCGAAATTAGTGGCATCCCCGCCCCGTGCCCCTGCCCGCCGTATTGTTTGCGTCCGCAAGGAATTTCTCGTGTGACAGCGTGTCGCACGGGAAAGCAAGGACGGCCCTGCCGTCACACCCAGAAAGACACAAGGAGAAACACAACATGGACATCGTCCTCATCATCGGCCGGATCCTCTTCGCGCTGATGTTCATCACCGGCGGCATCAACCACTTCACCAAGGCGGAGGCCATGTCCGGCTATGCGCAGTTCAAGGGAGTGCCCCAGCCGAAGCTGGCGAACGCCCTGTCCGGCGTGATGCTCCTCGCGGGCGGCCTCTCCGTGGTCCTCGGCGTGTGGGCCGACCTGGGGGCTCTCGTCCTGGCGGTCGTCCTCCTCGCGATGGCGCTCATGATGCACGACTTCTGGAAGGCGACCGACCCGCAGGCCAAGCAGATGGAGACGATCTCGTTCTTCAAGAACGTCTCGATGGCGGGAGCAGCGCTCGTGCTCTTCGCCGCCATTGCGGCCGCGGAGAAGGGTGTCGAGGTCGTCGGCCCGATGATCACCGACGGGCTGTTCCAGAAGTAGCCGTCCGGACCCCATGGAGGAGCCGCCGCCCTTCGGGATGGCGGCTCTTTCGTTGGTACGGTCTCGTCCCATGCCGACCGAGTACGAGACAGCACTGGCCAACGTGAGGGGCGGATCCCCGGCGCGAACCGAGGCGCAGGCCCTCGTCGCCCGGATGTCCACCGAGGAGAAGCTCCACTGTCTCGACGGCGGGGTGCCCACGTGGGAGGGCCTGCGCGACATCGGCAGCGGCGGCTACCACCACCGACCGTTCCGCGCCTGTCACGTGCCGCGTCTCGGCATACCCGGGTTCCACTTCAGCGACGGCCCGCGCGGCGTGGTCGTGGGAACGGCGACCGCATTCCCGGTGAGCATGGCGCGCGGGGCGAGCTTCGACGTCGGTCTCGAGGAGCGCATCGGCGACGCGATCGGCCGCGAGCTTCGCGTCATCGGGGCCGACCTCTACGGCGGCGTGTGCGTGAACCTGCTGCGCCACCCTGCGTGGGGCCGCGCACAGGAGACCTACGGCGAGGACCCGCACCACGTGGGTGAGCTGGGTGCCGCCCTCACCCGCGGTGCGCAGAGGCACGTGATGGCCACCGTGAAGCATTTCGCCCTCAACTCCATGGAGAACGCGCGTTTCACGGTGGACGTGGAGTGCGACGAGAAGGCGCTCCACGAGGTGTATCTGCCGCACTTCCGCCGCATCGTGCAGGAGGGCGTGGCCGCGGTGATGAGCGCCTACAACTCCGTCAACGGCCAGTGGGCCGGCGAGAGCACCGAGCTTCTCTCGGACATCCTGCGCGACGAGTGGGGATTCGACGGGATGGTCATCAGCGACTGGATCTTCGGCCTGCGCGACGGCGTGAAGAGCGTGCGCGCCGGCCTGGACGTGGAGATGCCGTACCGCATGATCCGGCACGAGCCCGTGGTGAGGGCCGTGGAGAGTGGCGAGCTGGACATCGCCGAGGTGGAGCGGGCGGTCGTGAACACGCTGTCCACCATGCTGAGGTTCGGGGTCGGTGCGCTGCCGCGCAACCCGGAGTCCGTGCTGCTCGCACCGGGGCACCTGGATCTCGCCCGTGAGGCTGCCGGCAAGTCGATGGTGCTGCTGAAGAACGAGCCGGTGGGCGGCGCCCCGGTGCTGCCGCTGTCGCCCGCCACGGGGAGGATCGCGGTGCTCGGGAGGCTGTCCGACATGCGCAACCTGGGCGACGGCGGCTCGAGCGACGTCATGTCGCCGTTCGCCGTCACCCCGTTCGCAGGCCTCTCGCAGCGCCACGGCAGCGACGCCGTTGTGCACTACGACGGCACCGACGCGGCGAGGGCCGCGGAGATCGCGTCCACGGCCGACGTGGCAGTCGTGGTGGTGGGGTACACCAAGGAGGACGAGGGCGAGTTCATCGGTGACGGCAGCGAGAACGCGCACCTGCGGTCGTTGTTCCCCGCCGGTGACGACCCGGAGCTCGTGGCCGTCTACAAGGAGTACGTCCGCGCGAACCACTGGCCGGTGGATGCGGAGCACAACATGTCCGACCGCAAGAACCCCCGTCGGGCGCGCTCGAACGACAAGGGCGAGGTCTCGTTCGCCCGCGGCGGTGACCGCACGTCACTGCGCCTGCCGCCCGCTGACGTGGAGCTCATCCGCGAGGTGTCGGCACGGCAGGAGAAGACGGTCGTCGTGGTCGTGTGCGGGAGCGCGGTCGTGATGGAGGAGTGGCGCCACGAGGTGCCCGCCGTGCTGTTCTCCTGGTACAGCGGGATGATGGGCGGTGACGCCCTCGCGGACGTCCTCTCCGGCGAGGTCAACCCGTCCGGCCGACTTCCCTTCGCGATCCCCGTCGATGAGTCCCACCTGCCTCACTTCGACAAGGACGCCACCAGCATCACCTACGACCTGTGGCACGGCCAGTGGAAGCTGGACCGTGACGGCAACGAGGCCGCCTACCCCTTCGGGTTCGGGCTGGGCTACTCCACGTTCGAGCTCGGCGCACCGCGTGCGGCGGCGGACGGGAGCCACGTCGACGTGGAGGTGCGCAACACTGGTCCTGTCGACGGCGAGTGCGTGGTCCAGCTGTACGGGCGTGCTGCCGGCGGCGGCGGGCCGCGGCGCAAGCTGGTCGGATTCACGAAGGTGCAAGTCGGTGCGGGCGCATCGGTCACCGCCCGCGTACAGGTGAACCATGCGGCCCTCGAGACGCGGGACACCGTGGCCCACAGGATGGTGCTCGTCCCCGGCGAGTACCTGCTGGAGACCGCCTTGTTCGCGGGGGACCCCGCCGCGTCCGCCGTGTCCGTGCGTCTCGGCTGACTCCCCGCCTTCTTGCCGCCCAGGTGCCCGCAAGTAGGGTGCGGAGGGTAAACCCCATCCGTGGATGGGCTGCAAAGGGGGCACCATGCCGAAGCCAGGTATGCACACCGGACTCGAGGCCGGCGACGATCTCAACTTCGCGATGTCGGAGAAGGCCAAGCCGCTCTTCGACGCCGTGGTGAAGTTCATCAAGGAAGAAGTCGAGCCGATGGCGGAGAAGTTCTACGCGCTCGGCGAGAACCGCGAGAACCGCTGGGACTACGCCCCCGGTCAGCTCGAGCTCCTCGAGGGCGTGAAGTCGAAGGCCAAGGCCCAGGGCCTGTGGAACTTCTTCCTCCCGAACGCCGAGACCGGCGAGGGCCTCTCCAACCTCGACTACGCCTACATCGCCGTGGAGCTGGGCAAGTCGCCCCTCGCCTCGGAGTCCCTCAACTGTTCCGCGCCCGACACCGGGAACATGGAGGTGCTCGAGCGCGTCGGCACGCCCGAGCAGAAGGAGAAGTGGCTGAAGCCGTTGCTCAACGGCGAGATCCGTTCTGCCTACGTGATGACGGAGCCCGACGTCGCCTCGTCCGACGCGAAGAACCTGCAGTGCCGCGCCGAGCTGGACGGCGAGGAGTGGGTCATCAACGGAGACAAGTACTATGCCTCCGGTGCGGGTGACCCGCGCTGCAAGGTCTTCATCGTGATGCTGCTCACCAGCCCCGACGGGCCGCCGAGCCGTAAGCACAGCCAGATCCTCGTGCCGAGGGACACCCCCGGCGTGGAGATCGTCGGCCCCATGGAGGTCTTCGGCGAGGACGACGCGCCGCACGGCCACATGCACATCCGTTTCAACAACGTGCGCGTGCCGAAGGAGAACATCCTCCTCGGCGAGGGACGTGGCTTCGAGATCTCGCAGGTCCGCCTCGGGCCCGGCCGCATCCACCACTGCATGCGCTCCATCGGCGCCGCGGAGCGCGCGCTCGAGCTGATGATCCGCCGCGGCCTCACCCGCGAGGCGTTCGGCCGCCCGATCGCCCGCCTCGGCAAGAACCCTGAGGTCATCGCGAAGGCCCGCATCGAGATCGAGGCATGCCGCCTCATGGTGCTGCGCGCCGCGAAGGCCATGGACACCATGGGCAACGCGGAGGCCCGCGTGTGGGTCAGTGCGATCAAGGCCATGGTGCCGATCCGCGTGTGCCAGATCATCGACGAGGCCATCCAGATGCACGGCGCGACCGGCGTGTCGCAGTGGACGCCGCCCGCGTCGCCGGGCTTGATCTCCATCTCCTCGAAGCGCCAGCCACGGCGGCTCGCGGCACGCCGATACATCTCGAGCAGGTCGCCCGCCCACAGCGCCGCCTCGAGGCCGCCCACGCCGCTGCGGACCTCCAGGATCAGGCTGCCGATCGCGTGGTCCTCGGCCATGACCAGGCCTCGCACCAGGGCGTCGAGCTCGGCGTCGCGCCGGCGCTGCAGATCAGGCAGTTCGGCTCTGGCCAGTGCCGCCATCTCCGCGTCCGCGCCCATCGCCAGCTCCGCGGCGTCACGAGCCTCGTGATCCAGCCGACGCCATCGCCGCGTCGCCTCGACCAGCGGCTCGCTCGCCGCCCGCCGCATGGCCAGGGTGCGAGCCTTGCGGTGGTCCGCCGCCACGGCCGGATCGGACAGCGCCGCGCCGTCGGCCTCGAAGGCGCGCTCAATCTCGTCGAGCTTCTCCAGCAGTCGCGGCGTGGCTTCCATGGGGTGAAGGTGGGGGGCGAAAAGAAACAGCCGCGCCACTCAAGGCGCGGCCGTCGAACAGTCACGGGTTGATGGCTACTTCTTGTCGGAAGCGGGGGCCTTGGCGCCCTTCGCGTCCTTCTTGAAGTACTCGCCGGCGAACTTCTTCTGGAAGCGCTCGACGCGGCCGAGGGTGTCCACGAAGGTCTTCTGGCCGGTGAAGAACGGGTGCGAACCCGACCAGATCT
>CAYXRQ010000118.1:0-5150 GCA_964466765.1 uncultured Bifidobacterium sp.
GCCCGCTGCGCCAGATGACCGGCGAGGCGGAGTTCGACGAGGTCTTCTTCACGGACGTCGAGCTGCCGGCCGACTCCCTCATCGGCCCGCTCCACGGCGGCTGGGGCGTGGGGATGGCCGTGCTCACGAACGAGCGCGGGCACATCGGCGCGAGCATCATCGGCCTGGAGCGGCGCATCGACCAGATGTCGGCACTGGGCCGCGGCCGTGGGCTCGACGAGTCCCGTCGCCAGCAGCTCGCGCAGCTGATGTCTCGCGGCATCGCGTACAAGGCGATGGCCCAGACGCAGGGGCCCGTCGCGTCCACCGCATCGTCGCTGATGAAGCTCGGCATCACCGAGATGATGTTCGACGTGGCGATGCTGCGCGGCGACATCGCCGGTGCGGATGCGATGCTCGAGGGTCCCGACGCCCTGGGGATCCTCGCCGCGCCGGGCGGCCGAATCGCCGGCGGGTCCAGCCAGGTGCAGCGCAACATCATCGGCGAGCGCCTGCTCGGCCTGCCGAGGGAACCGAAGTGACGGGGCACATCGCCTGCAGCGACGCAACGGTCATCCCCTCGCTCGACGGGGTGAGGATCGCGGTGCACGACTTCGGAGGGTCGGGCTCGCCCGTTCTCCTCTCCCATGCCACGGGATTCCACGCACACTGCTTCGAGCCGATGGCGGCGGTGCTCGTGCGCAACCACCGCTGCATGGGACTCGACCACAGGGGGTACGGGGACGCGGAGCGGATCGACCCCGCGACCGTCGAGTGGCTCCCCTACGGCGACGACGCACTCGCCGCGGCCAGGCACCTCTCTTCCCTCCACGGGGGCGAGCCGGTGGTCGGCATCGGCCACTCCATGGGCGGTGCCTCGCTCCTCATGGCCGCCCACCGCGAGCCTGCGCTCTTCCGCGCACTGTTCGTGTTCGAGCCCATCGTCTTCCCGCCGCCCGACGATGACGCGCCGCGCGGCGAGAGCCCGCTGCCGGCCGGCGCGCGCAAGCGGCGCGACAGGTTCGAGTCCTTCGAGGCGGCACTGGAGAACTTCACCGCGAAACCGCCGATGAACTCCTTCCACCCCGGTGCACGCGAGGCGTACGTGCGCCACGGGTTCGCGCCGCACCCCGACGGCGGGATCACGCTCAAGTGCCTCCCCGAGCACGAGGCCCGCACGTACGAGACCGGTGCGACATCCGGGATGTTCGCGCGCCTCGGCGAGGTCGCGGTGCCGGTGTGGGTGATGGCAGGTGCGCTCGCGCCGTTCCAGCCGTCCAGTTTCGCCGGGCGCGTGGCCGAGGAGATCCCGCACGCGACATTCGTGAGATGGGACGAGATGGGACACTTCGGCCCGCTCGAGCACCCCGAGACGATTGCTGCGTTCGTCGAGCGCACGCTCGCCGCACCGTGATGACCGAAGGCGGCGCCGTGGCCCGCTTCGACGCCGCGTGCGACAGGTTGCTCGAACCGCTCCGCCGTGTGCGCGCGGTGCAGGCCGTCTCGGCCGCAGCGAGCACGGCCGGCGACTTCAGCGTGGTCTGGCACACGCTCGGCATCGTCCATGCGCTGACGCCGGGTGGCACGTTCGGGGAGGCACTCTTCCTCTCCGTTGTGCTCGGGGCGGAGAGCCTGGTCGTGAACCAGGGGGTCAAGCGGATGTTCCGCAGGGAGAGGCCCACGGCATCCGGTGACGAACGGTTCGCCGTGCGGACACCCAGCACCTCCAGTTTCCCGTCCGGGCACGCCTCCTCCGCGACGGTCGCCACGATGGTCCTCGTGTCGTTCGCGGGCTGGCCCGCGGGCATCCCGGTGGTCGTGATCGGCATCCTCGTCGCGGTCAGCCGTGTGATGGTCCGGATCCACCATGCGAGCGACATCGCGGGCGGGATCGCAGTGGGCGCCCTGCTCGGGTCGCTCGCGCTCACGGTGGCACCCGTGGTGCTCTGAGCACCCGGGGGAATAAGCGCGGCACGGCTCGGTTGCACCCTGCGTGGCAGACAGATTCGCGATCACGTACGACTACCGGTGCCCGTTCGCGCGTCTCGTGCACGACCACGTGGTGGTCGGACTGCAGAACGGCGCCGACTGGGACGTCACGTTCCTCCCCTTCTGCCTGGGCCAGGCCCACGTGGAGGAGGGCGAGACGGACATCTGGGACCGCCCCCACGACGACACCGGCCTGCTGGCCCTGCAGCTCTCCATCGCGATCCGCGACAACCAGCCCGGCAGCTTCCTCGCCGTGCACCATGCCCTGTTCGAGCACAGGCACAACGGCGGCGGCAACATCCGCGACGAGGCCACGCTCCGCAGGGTGATCGGCGACGCCGGCGCCGACGTTGATGCTGCATTCGCGGAGGTCGCCAACGGGCGCCCGCTCGCCGTGATCCGCGAGGAGCACACGAAGTACGTGCACTCCCACCACGTGTGGGGCACCCCGACGTTCGTCATGGACGACAAGGCGGTGTTCGTGCGCCTGCTCGACCATTCCCACGGTGACGCCGCAGCGGCACGCTCCACTGTCGACCGCATCATCGCTGACATCCGCTGGCCGATCCTGAACGAGTTCAAGCACACCTCAGTCCCCATGTGACGGGTTGCCCGCAGGCTTGCCCTGCGGGCCCATGTAGGTTGAGCGTCATGGCAGGTGCCGAACGCAGGATGAGCGACACCGAGGCGCTGATGTGGCGGCTCGAGAAGGATCCGTACCTCGCGTCCACCTTCGCGAACATCACCATTCTCGACCGTCCGCCGGACATGGACCTGCTGTACGCGCGCATGGAGCGCACCTCGATGCTGTTCCCCCGCCTGCGGCGCCGCGTCCAGCTGCCGCCGGGGAACATCGGGAACCCCACGTGGGTCGACGACCCGGGCTTTGACATCCGCCACCACGTGCGGCAGGTGGCCCTCCCCGCCCCCGGCACCATGCGCCAGCTCCAGGACCTGGTGACCCTCCTCATCGCGGACCCGTTCGACAGGTCACGGCCGCTCTGGCAGTTCGTCGTGATCGACGGCCTGGAGGGCGGGCGCAGCGCGATGGTGCTGAAACTGCACCACACGGTGACCGACGGCGAGGGCGGCGTGGAACTGTCGCTCCAGTACCTGGACCTCGAGCGCGAACCCGGGCCGCTGCCGCCCGTGGACCCGGAGATCGTGAACTCCTTCGCCGAGACGAAGGAGCCCGATGCGACCGACGCACTCCGTGGCGCCATGAACGACTCGCTGCGCATCCCGATCGCGGTGCTCAAGCAGGTCCGCGACGTGCTCGCCAATCCCTCCGTCCTCGGCGAGATCGGGTCCTCCACGTCCGCCACCGTGCGCAGCCTGGTCGCCCAGTTGTCCGAGACCGACTCCGCGCGGTCGCCACTGTGGACCGAGCGCAGCCTGCGCCGCCGTCTCGAGGTCGCACGGGTCCCCTACACGGAGATGCGCGCGGTGTCGAAGATGCTCGGCGGCACGCTCAACACCGCCTTCGTCACGGCGGCCGCGCACGCCGCCGGTCGCTACCACGACCAGATGGGCGCGCCGGTCGAGTCCCTCAGGGCGTCGATGGCCGTCAGCACGCGCACCGCGGGCACGGAGGGCAACGCCTTCTCTCTGGTGCGGATGCTCGTGCCCACCTCCGACATGCCGGTCACCGACCGGTTCGAGGCCATCAACGAGATCCTCATGGCGGCCCGCTCGGGCGGTGCCTCCGCAGCACTTGATGCGATCGCCACGGTCTCCACCGTGATGCCCACCTCCGTGCTGACGCGGCTGGCGAGATCCCAGGCGGAGACTGTCGACTTCGCCACGTCGAACGTGCGCGGCGCTGGTGTCCCGCTCTACGTGGCCGGGGCGAAACTCCTGGCCAACTACCCGATCGGCCCGCTTGCCGGGGTGGCCTTCAACATGACCCTGTTGTCGTACCTCGGCGGGCTGGACGTGGGCATCAACATCGACGAGGCCGCGGTGGAGAGCCCGGAGCTGCTCCGTGAGTCGCTGCAGATGGCCTTCGACGAGATGGTCGCGCTCGCGCCGGCCGTGGAGAAGCCGGCGGACGTGCCACCACCACCGCCACCGCACTCGGCGCCGTCTTGGCGCCGGTGGCTCAGGCGCTCGCGCTGAGCAACGAGCGGAGGTCGAGCAGGAGGTCCGCCACCTCCGTGGCGGAGACGAGCTCGCGGCGCAGCATCTCGGCGAGAGCCTTGTCGATGAGGGCAATCGCCTCGGTCACCACTGGTTCGCGGGTCTCGATCATCTCTTGCTCCTTCTCCTGGGAGCGGCAGCGGCACCGAGCCCGGCACCCCTTCCGCCCTTTGCCACATCGTACAGACGCAGGGTGCCGCGGCGCGGACACCCCCGCGCGCACCGGGTGACATTCGACCAGCACGGGTCGCATAGGGTTCGGCGATGGACCTGAACGGGAAAACAACAATCGTCACCGGAGCAGCGAACGGGATCGGCGCCGCCCTCGCCCGCAGGTTCCACGCGGCCGGGGCACGGGTGGTGGTGGCCGACCGTGACGCCCGCAACCTCACGGCCGTAGAGTCCGAGCTCAACGCAATCCGGCCCGGCTCTGCGCTCGCCGTGGTCGCCGACATCAGCACCGAGCAGGGCAACATCGACCTCATCGAGACGGCGCGGGCCAAGTTCGGCTTCATCAACCTCTTCTTCGCGAACGCGGGCGTGGCGATGGGCACCGACCTCACCGACACCGACGAGGCCACGTGGTCAACGATCATGGACATCAACCTGAACGCCCACCGCTGGGCCGCGAAGCACCTCATCCAGGACTGGCTGGCGGCCGGCGAGGGCTACTTCTGCAGCACGGCATCCGCCGCCGGCCTCCTCTCGCAGATCGGCAGTGCCACGTACAGCGTGACCAAGCACGCGGCGGTCGCGTTCGCGGAGTGGATGTCGATCACGTACGGCGACCGGGGCGTGCGCGTCTCCTGCCTGTGCCCGCAGGGCGTCAACACGAACATGCTGAACCCCCCGGACAGGCCGAAGGACCCGTCAGGGTCGATTGCGCGCACGGGAGGCGACGTGGTCAAGGCCTCGGGAGAGGTGCTGGAGCCCCACGAGGTGGCCGACATCGTCTACGCCCACATCCTCGAGGAGCATTTCCTGATCATGCCCCACCCCGAGGTGCACACCTACGAGAAGCGCAAGGTGGAGGACCGCGACCG
>CAYXRQ010000119.1:0-5085 GCA_964466765.1 uncultured Bifidobacterium sp.
ACCGTGTGGTCGCCCATGTGCACCGTGGGCCCGATGAGCGTCGCGCGGCGCGAGCCCGAGACCCGCACCCGCGCCGACCCGCCGTCCATGTGCACCGTCACCTCAGGGGCGGAGCGCGGGACGAGGCCCCACGCGTACGCGGCGTCTGCCGCGGCGCACGCCCCTGTGCCGCAGGCGAGCGTTATCCCGGCTCCGCGCTCGTGCACGCGCATGGTGATGTCGTGCGGGCCTGGCCCCGGCTCGATGATCTCCAGGTTCAGTTGCGGCACCTTCTGCCCGAGCGCGAGCAGGTCGACGACCTTCACGTTGTCCACGCCGACGACGCTGTGCGGGGTGCCGACGGACTCGTGGCGCACGGGACGGTCCGGGTGACAGCCGAGGCTCCCCCAGTTCCCCGGCTCGGGCAGGTCGGTGACCTCCCCCATGTCGACGCTGATGTGGAGCGTGCCGTCGACATCACGGGAGATCACCGTTGCCTCGCGCATGCCGGCATCCGTGGATACTCGGTAGGTGGTTCCTTCGGGGTTGCCCGCAGCGGTGTGGGCCGCCATGACCAGGCACCGGATCCCGTTGCCCGACATCTCTGCAAGGCTGCCGTCAGCGTTGTGGAGACGCATGGTGAGGTCGGTGGTTCCGCTGCCGCCGAGCAGGAGCAGACCGTCTGCACCCGGGCCGGATGTCCTGTCGCACCAGCGCCGCGCGAGCACGTCCCACGGCTCAACGGGCGTGCCCTGCGCCAGGTCGAACACGAGGAAGTCGTTGCCGAGACCGTCGTGCTTGCGGAGGCTGAACTGCATCGACCCGAGACTACGACAACGCCGCGAGCACGACGGGGGCGACTTTCGCGACGGGATCATCCTCCACGTCCACCCAGGTGATGCGCGGGTCGCGGCGGAACCAGCGCTCCTGGCGCACGGCGAACTGCTGGGTGCGCAGGATCACCTCCTGCACGGCCTCCTCGAGTGATGTCCGTCCCTCCAGGTGGTCGATCATCTCCTTGTAGCCGAGGGCCTGCGCGGCCGTGGACGACAGCCCGCCGGGGGCAGAGACGAGCCCACGGACCTCGTCCACAAGGCCAGCCTCCACCATGAGCCGCACGCGCCGGGCGATCCTGCCGCGCAGTGCGTCTCGCTGCCACCTGATGCCCACGAACACGGTGCCGTTGTCGGGGTGCGCGGCCACGCCGTCGCCGAACGAACTGAACGGCACCCCGCTGCCGATGCACACTTCGAGTGCCCGCACGATGCGCCTGCGGTTCGTGGGCTCGATGCGCGCTGCCGCGACCGGGTCGAGCCCCGCCAGGCGGGCGTGCATGGCGGCCGTGTCGGGGTCAGCCTCGAGCGACTCGCGGATCTCGGGCCACTCACCCGGCATGGTCAGGCCGTCCACGACCGCGGTGAGATACAGGCCGGTCCCGCCCACGACGAGCTCGCGCGCACCCGCAGCCAAGATGTCCCGCCGCGCCGACCCGATGTCGTCCACGTACCGTGCCACGGTGTAACGCTCGGACGGCGCGCACAGGTCCAGGCCGTGGTGCGGGACAGCCGCGCGGTCTGCCGCCGTCGGCTTCGCCGTGCCGATGTCCATCCCCGAGTACACCTGCATCGCGTCGCACGCCACGATGTGCGTTCCGCCCGCGGCGAGGGCAGCGGCCATTGCCACGTCGCTCTTCCCGCTCGCCGTGGGGCCGAGCACCACGACCGGCGGACGGTTCATGCAGACGCGACCGGGATGCGGATGCGGTGCGTGGCCTCGGCGAGGACTTCTCGCAGTTCGCCCTGCAGGAAGTGCGGCGCGGCCCGCACGATCTCGACCGTGGCATAGGTGCCGGGGCGCAGCTGCACACCCGGCACGAAATGGACGAGCTTGTTCTGGCGCGTGCGTCCCGTGATGACGGAAGGGTCCCGCTTGCTCGGCCCCTCCACCACTATCTCCTCGGTGCGGCCGACGCGCGCCTCGTGGCGCCTGAGCGCGGACCGCTCCACTACGGTGCGCAGCCGCTCGAACCTGCCGGCGACGACAGCGGGATCCACGAAGTGCTCCGTCATGCCGGCGGCCTCGGTGCCGTCGCGCGGCGAGAAGATGAAGGTGTAGGTGGAGTCGAAGTCGGCCTCGGCGGCCACCTCGAGCGTGCGCACGAAGTCCTCCTCCGTCTCCCCGGGGAAGCCCACGATGATGTCCGTGGTGACGGCGAGGTCGGGCATGAGCCGGCGGGCCTCGGCGAGCCTCTCCAGGTACCTGTCGCCGGTGTAGCCGCGGTGCATGAGCGCGAGCACCCTGTCGGACCCTGACTGCAACGGGTAGTGCAGGTGCTCGCACACGGCCGGAGTCGACGCCATGGCCTCGAGCACGTTGGTGCGCATGTCCTTCGGGTGGGGGCTGGTGTAGCGCACGCGGCGGATGCCCTCCACGCTCCCCACGCTGCGCAACAGGTCGGCGAACTGCGGTGCGACCCTCACGTCCGCCCCCTCGCGCCGCTCGGCGAGCGAAAGGTCGCGGCCGTAGCTGTTCACGTTCTGCCCGAGGAGGGTGACCTCGGTGACCCCGGAAGCGGCGAGTGACGACACCTCGTTGACGATGTCGGCCGCGGGGCGGCTGATCTCCTTGCCGCGCACCGCGGGAACGATGCAGTACGCACAGGTGTTGTCGCAGCCGATCTGGATGGTGACCCACGCGTTGTAGGTGGTCTCGCGCCTGGCCGGCAGCGCACTGGGGAAGAGCACGTGGTCGTCGTTCACGGCCTCGTCGTAGATCTCCGTGACCGGGCCGTGCAGGCGCGACTCGCGCACCAGCTCCGCGGTGCGGTGCACGTTGTGGGTGCCCATGACCACGTCCACCCAGGGGGCCCGCTTCTGCACGCCGTCCTTGTCCTTCTGGCTGAGGCAGCCGGCGACCACGATCTGGCGTCCCTCGCGGGCGGCCTTCCACGTCTTCAGGTGGCCGAGAGTGCCGTAGAGCTTGTTGTCGGCGTTCTCCCGGATGCAGCAGGTGTTGAGAACGATGACGTCAGCCTCGGAGTCGTCCTCCACGGCCTCCATGCCGTCGCTCTGCAGCAAGCCGGAGATGCGCTCGGAGTCGTGCTCGTTCATCTGGCACCCGAAGGTGCGCACGACGTACTTCTGGGGCTCCCCTGTCACGCCGTCAAGGCTAACGGCGCCCCGGCTGGGCTCAGGGCGAGGACACCGCCGAGGCCACGTAGACCCACTTGCCCGCCTTCTTCGTCTGGAGCATCGCAGAGAGCCGTTGGCTCGCACCCGATGATGCGGACACCGTTGCGGTCACGGACTTGGACCTGCGCAGGACCGAGGCAGTCTTCACGGTCTTCGCGCCTTTGCCCGTCTTTGACGAGATGGAGCTCACGACCACGCGGCAGGAGGCCTTGGCACAGGCCGCAGCCGTGACCCGCAGCGTGAGCAGGGCGGCCTTCCCTGACTTCTTGCGCGACACCTTGGCAGAGGTCTTCGAGTTCACCTTGAAGGTCGCGGGCGCGACACCGGCTGCGGCACTCCGCACGCCGGAGGACGTGACTGCGGCTGCGAACGTGATGTCGGGGATCGTCACCAGCCAGCCGTCGGTCCCCTGGGCATCCGCGGTCCACCTCGTCCAAGTCGGTGTCCCTTGCGAGCCACCGTCCGTGCGGGCGAGATCAAACGCGGCGTCCGTGAATTCCGGCGTGGCCGCAACCGCGGGCGTGGCGCCGTAGAAGTTGAGAATCGCAGCGTCGCTCAGGACGGCACTCATCGTCGCCTTGTTCGGGGTGCCGTCGCTCCATGTGAGAGGAGCAGAGATCCCGTAGCTGAGTTTCGGTGATTCGCCCTGCACCGTCATGAGCGAGCCCATGTAGGAGCGGCTGCTGGTGAACAGAGCGCCCGTGAAGAGCTCGTCGAGGGTGGTGTCGAGGCTCAGCACCATGCTCGCGGAGAGGGTCTCGTGGGTGTTCTGCGTGTACTGACACGTCATGACCGGCACGGCACTGCACCCGACCTGCTGGTTGCCCTGCAGCACCAAAGGTGACATCGCGGGCTTGAGACGGATACGGAGGGTGGCGGCATCAGTGCCGAGATTGGCGGTGTTCCAGTAGGTCGCCACACCGTTCGCCCAGGTCCAGCGAAGGGTCTTGCCGAGGGTGTTCAGGTTGAGGGTGATGTCGAACTCAGTGTCCGCAGTGACCGGCGTTGGCAGTGTGAGCGGCTGGCCGTTCTGGCCCTTCGGGCTCGAGAAGTCATACCCCAACTGCCCTGGCTGGATCTGGTACCCCACCGTGACCCCGATACGGTTCGGCGTGGAGTAGCAGACCCCTTGTGCCGGGGTCTGCCCAGCACGGCACAGGTTGTATGGCGCAATCGCCACAGCGATGCGACCGGCGGGCACGTTCGTCTCCGCGGCTGCGGTGCCGTTCGTGATGACCGGCGTGGACACTCCGTTGTTGATGACGGACAGTGCAGTCACGTACGGCCGCGCAGCGACTCCACCCTGCAGAGATGGCCAGTTTGCGTTGTTCGGGTCAGTTGCATCGAGAGACGACTGGTCCGGAGTCCCTGTGTTCGACGGCGGTCCGGCATGTGCCACACCGGGAGTGAGCGCCGATAGCGGCCCCAATAGCAGCGCCGTCACTGCGGCAATCGTCTTCTTCTTCATGGGTGCCCCCTTGCGTCGGCCTGCCTGGCCGGTGCGACTGAATGTTACTCAGACCCCCTGTCCCGGCCCCGTGAAGCACAAAAGCCGGGCCCCAATCGGGACCCGGCTCGATTGTGGTGCGGGGGTGCCGCAGGACGGGCTCAGTCGAGCTCGATCGGCTCCTCGTCGGCCTCCGAGAACTCGGCCTCCACCTCGTCGCCGAGACCGGCGGCCTGGCGGACCTTGTCCTCCATCTCCATCATGATCTCGGGGTGGTCGTGGAGGAAGTTCTTCGCGTTCTCCCTGCCCTGGCCGAGCTGCTCGCCCTCGTAGGTGAACCAGGCACCCGACTTCTTGGCGATGTTCATCTCGACTGCCAGGTCGAGCAGCGCGCCCTCGCGGCTGATGCCCTGGCCGTACATGATGTCGAACTCTGCCTGGCGGAAGGGCGGGGCGACCTTGTTCTTC
>CAYXRQ010000120.1:0-5075 GCA_964466765.1 uncultured Bifidobacterium sp.
GAAGAGGAGCGCCTTGCCCTCCATCACGGGCATCGCGCCCTCCGGGCCGATGTCGCCGAGCCCGAGCACCGCGGTGCCGTTGCTCACGATCGCCACAGTGTTCTTGCGGATGGTGTAGCGGTGGGACAGGTTCGGGTCGTTCTCGATGGCGGTGCACACACGTGCAACGCCCGGCGTGTACGCCATGGACAGGTCGTCCCGGTCGTTGACCGGCGCCGTGGAGAGCACGTGGATCTTGCCGGCCTCGTGCATGCGGAAGGTGCGGTCCCACCAGTCGACGAGGGTGACGCCGGGGAGCTCGCGCACGGCCTGCACGACCTTCTGCTGGTGCTCCTCGTCGCGGCAGTGGACCACCACGCTGCGGCGCAGGATCGGCCCGCGCACGTCGAACCCGTCGAGGGCACCGATGTTGCCGCCGGCCTCGCCGATGGCGGTGCACAGGCGCCCGAGCGTGCCGGGCACGTTGTCGAGCTGGCAGTCGAGGGCGATGGAGAATGCGGCTGTGGGGAGGTTCGGCATAGGGACTCCCGAGGCTACGCACTCCACGCGCCCGACACCATTGTTTGCCCCTGCCCCCGTGCGGATTGTTGCCACAGTCACCTGTGCCGGGGGCCGGACGGGCAGAATGTCGTCATGGACGGCACGGTGAGGTACTCGGTGCTCGACCTCGCCTCGATCGGCGAGAACGAGAGCATCGGCGACAGCCTGCGCGGCTGCGTGGAAGTGGCTCGTGCCGCCGAGCGCCTCGGCTACTCGAGGGTGTGGTACGCGGAGCACCACAACTCGAAGACGATCGCCTCCTCGGCACCGGCTGTGCTCATCGCACACGTCGCCGCCCACACGACGTCCATCCGGCTGGGGGCCGGCGGGGTCATGCTGCCGAACCACTCCCCCCTCGTCATCGCCGAGCAGTTCGGAACGCTCGCCTCGCTCCACCCCGGCCGCATCGACCTGGGCCTCGGGCGCGCGCCGGGCACCGACCAGGCCGCATTCATGGCGATGCGGCGTGACCCGCGCTCGTCGGACCGGTTCGCCGAGGATGTGATGGAACTGCAGTCGTTCCTCTCCGACGAGTCCTCGGTCCCCGGTGTCGTCGCCACGCCCGGCCGCGGCACGCAGGTTCCCCTCTACATCCTCGGTTCGTCGCTGTACGGTGCGCAGCTGGCCGCGGCGCTCGGGCTGCCGTTCGCGTTCGCGTCGCATTTCGCGCCGCAGTTGCTGCACCAGGCGCTCCACATCTACCGCGACCGGTTCAACCCGTCGCGCACCATGGACGCGCCGTACGCGATGGCGGCCATGGGGGTCATCTGCGCGGACACCGACGAGGAGGCGCAGCGGCAGTTCCAGCGCCGCCGGCGCATGTTCGTGCGGCACCGGTTCTCCAACGGCGGCCGCGAACTGACCGACGAGCAGGTCGACTCAGTCCTCGCCTCCCCGCAGGCCGTTCACATCGACGAGATCTTCACGTATGCCGCAGTGGGCACGCCGGACAGGGTCGCCGCCGCTGTCGCCTCCTTCAGGTCGGATACGTCCGTCGACGAGGTGGTCACCTCCCACTACGCGGGCAGCACCGCGGCGCGCGTCCGCTCGCTGGAGCTCACCGCCGCCGCCGTCGGTCTCGCCCCTCTGGTCGACGCGTGAGAGCCGGGGACATCCCCGTGGCCCACACGCCACCCGGCGGGTACGGCGCATCATTTCCCCCGCTGGTGCTCGCCGGATGCGACGAACCCCTCGTGGCGGGGGCGCCCGACCTGCGCGGCATCTGGCGCGCCGTCAGCGCCACCCGTGGCGGCGAACCCGTGCCCGCGGGCGACAAGCTGCTCTCCTACACCGAGCGCATCGAGCAGTGCGGTGACCGCATCGTCGACTGCGGCGGGGGGACGATCGCCGATGCCCGCGCCGACGGCACGGAGGAGAACGGTGTGCACGACGTGTCCGTCTTCGACTACGTCACGCCCATCCACGTCGTCGCCTCGTACGAGGACGGCGCCTTCGTGCTGAGGCCGGTCGGCATACCCGGCATCGAGGTCCGCCGCTGGCTGGACGACGACGGGCACATGGTGTGGACACGGCCCGACATGGGCGGGATACGTGTCGTGCTGGAGCGGGTCAGCGAGCCGCGCTGAGTCCCGCCCGTCGGCAGTTCACTCGCCGATGAGCTCCTTGCGGACCTCGCGCTTCAGGAACTTGCCGTTCGCGTTGCGCGGGATGGGCTCCGTGCGGAACCACACGCGCGACGGGATCTTGTGCTTCGCGAGCGACGACGAGAGGAACGAGCGCAGCTCGTCCTCGGTGAGCGAGGCTCCCGGCTTCAGCAGCAGGGCTGCCGCGACCTCCTCGCCGAGGCGCTCGTCCGGCACCCCGAACACGATCGCCTCCGCGACCGCGTCGTGGTTGTAGATGGCCGCCTCGACCTCGCTGCAGTAGACGTTCTCGCCCCCGCGGATGACCATGTCCTTCGCGCGGTCCACGAGGTAGACGAAACCGTCCGGGTCGATCCGTGCGATGTCACCGGTGTTCAGCCAGCCGTCCTTGATCGAGTCGGCCGTCGCCTCGGCACGGTTGAGATAACCCTTGATGACGACCGCGCCGCGGACGCACAGCACACCCACGGTGTCGGGGCCGGGCGGCAGGTCGCGGCCCTCCTCGTCCACCAGCTTCGCCTCGAGCGTGGGCACGAGAGGCCCGCACGACTCGGGCTTGGCGAGGTAGAGGCGCGCCGCGTTCGCGGTGATGATGCCGTGCGTCTCGGTCATGCCGTACCCGGTGGAGGGCTGGCCGCCCTTCAGCGCACCGGCGATCTTGTGCACCAGGTCAGGCTGGAGTGCGGCGCCGCCGCCGCCCATGCCCTGCAGCGACGACGTGTCGCGCTTCGGCCAGTCGGGGTGCAGGAGCAGTTCCCGGCTCATCGTGGGCACGCCGGAGAAGTTGGTGACCTTCTCGCGCTCGATCAACTCGAGTGCGCGGCCCGGGTCCCACTTGTACGTGAACACGACCTTCGCGCCCGACAGCGTGGCGGGGTGGAGGATGCAGTTGCACGCGGTCACGTGGAACAACGGCGTCGGCGCGAAGAACACCGGGGGCCGCGGCTCTGCGGGTGCGGCCGGTGCCGGCACGTCGCCGGCCGCGATCGCCTTCTGCTCGGCCATCGACGAGGCCGTGGTCATGGCGACGAGGTTCAGGATGTTCGAGACCGAACCCCGGTGCGTCAGCTGGGCACCCTTCGGGAACCCGGTCGTCCCGGAGGTGTAGAAGATCGTGGCGTCGTCCTCGGGACCGATCTCCACGGCGGGGAGGCTGCCCGGGTCGGCGGTGGCGAGGACGTCAGCCCAGCGACCGCCGTTCGAGGGGACGGCGCGGTCCGAGCGCACCGCGATCACGTGCATCTGCGGCCTCTCGGCGAGCTGTGCGAGGCGCTCGAGGCGCTCGTCGTCGCCGATGAACACGACGGGGTCGCTGTCGTTCAGCGCGTACTCCATCTCGGGGGCCGTCCACCATGCGTTCATGCCCACGGCGGCGACGCCGATCGACACGCAGGCCCAGTAGCCGACGACCCACTCGGGGTAGTTGCGCATGGCGAGGGCCACCCTCGTGCCGGGGACCGCGCCGTGCGCCTGGAGGTACGCCGCCAGCTTGCGGACCTGGGAATGGATCTCCGCGTAGGTGTACCGCTCGTCCTCGTAGACGATGTAGTCCTTGTCCCCGTGCACCGCGGTTCCCTCCCAGAACGTGCGGATGCTCGGCGGGGCGGACTTGAAGACGAGGATGTCCGACCCCATCACGTTCTCCCGGACGACCTCGAAGGGCGACCCCGGGGCGGTCAGTTCGGCGCGGGCGGCTTTGTAGTGCTCAATCACGACCGGCATCTTTGCCGAAACAGCCCCGCCTTCGCCATACGGAACTAGCGTTGCCCCCGTGGGTTCAGACAACACAGTCAGTCCGGAATCGGTGGCAAGGATGCGGGAGGCCCAGCAGACCTCCAGTGCGCCCGCGGATGGCGGTGGCGAGCACCGGCACCACCACGCATCCGAGATCGGGACGGCGGCTCTCACCCTGGGCGCGCTCGGCGTGGTCTACGGCGACATCGGGACCAGCCCCCTTTACTCGATGAAAGAGGCGTTCACCGAGAAGTCCCACCTGATGACCGTCGACACCATCAACGTCTACGGCATCTGCTCCCTGGCGTTCTGGTCGCTCGTCATCATCATCTCCGTCAAGTACCTGTTCTTCGTGATGCGGGCGGACAACAACGGCGAGGGCGGCATCCTCGCCCTCACGGCCCTCGTGCTGCCGCGAGAGCACCGCCGCGTGGCGCGGGCCGGGTTGCTCGTGGCCCTCGGCGTCTTCGGCACCGCACTCCTGTACGGTGACGGCGTCATCACGCCGGCGATCTCGGTCCTCTCCGCGGTGGAGGGCCTGGAGAACGTCTCGACGTCGTTCGAGAGCTGGGTCGTGCCGATCGCGATCGCCATCATCACGGGTCTCTTCATGGTCCAGAAGAGGGGCACCGGCGCGGTGGGCAAGGTCTTCGGGCCGATCATGCTCCTCTGGTTCGCCACCATCGCGGTCATCGGCGTCTCCCACATCGTCGACCATCCCGAGATCATCCAGACTGTGAACCCGTACCACGCCGTCAGGTACTTCACCCACGAGCCGCTCAAGGCGTTCCTCTCGCTCGGGTCCATCTTCCTCGTGGTCACCGGCGGCGAGGCCCTCTACGCCGACATGGGCCACTTCGGACGCAGGCCGATCGCCATCGGCTGGTACGCGATGGTCCTTCCCTCGCTGCTCCTCAACTACTGGGGCCAGGGCGCGTTCCTCCTGGACCACCCGGACGAGGTCGAGAGCGTGTTCTTCAACATGGTCCCCGATGCGGTCCTCCTCCCGGTGGTCATCCTGGCCACGTTCGCCACGATCATCGCGTCGCAGGCGCTCATCTCGGGCGTGTTCTCCCTCACTGCACAGGCGGTCAAGCTCGACTACCTACCGCGCATCGCGATCCGCCACACATCATCGAAGCACTCCGGCCAGATCTACGTCCCGCTCGTGAACTGGTGGCTGATGGGCGCGTGCAT